>JAHFKU010000036.1:3115-3536 GCA_023245195.1 Candidatus Staskawiczbacteria bacterium | reverse complement strand
CATTGAGATAATACAAAAGGTAAGAGAAGGTTACTTAAACCCAGATGCAATGTTGCAAAATGCCATATTGGAACTACTAAAGTAGGGCTTGCTTATAACGTACCGCAGCTTTGCGCTGTTATTTTCAATAGCGCAAAGGTGGTGTTATAAAAGTGCGTAGGGATTTTGAGCGTAGGCTCGTTGTTATTATTAAAAGTTTAAAAAAGGGAGGGCAAATATTATGATGACAGAAGAACAAATTAAAGCGATAACCGAAACGGTATTATCAGCAGATTGTAGGCTTACGGCTTACGAGAATTTAAGACCAATGCTTCGTGATTTCATGAAAGAATTACGAGATGAAAATGATGCTATTAGAAAAGAGTGGCAACAATGTGATGATGAAAAAGAAGCTGCAATAAAAGCCTTTGTCGAAATACGA
>JAHFKU010000036.1:0-3105 GCA_023245195.1 Candidatus Staskawiczbacteria bacterium | reverse complement strand
ATGATAGATACAAAGAATAAGTGAGGTACATTATGGACGAATTTAAAGCCATTAACTCAAATTTTTGGAAGGAAATAAAATCAAAAACTTTTGAGTATAGACAAAAAATTGAACAGCCTCTAATAAATGAAATTGCCGAATTGGAAACGAGTAATGTTTTGCTAACAAACCAAAACGAGCAATTTAAAAGCGACTATGTTGTTTTAGAAGAGAAATTTATTAGACTGCAAACAAACATAGTTGAATACCAAAATGAAAAGGAGGCTTTTGAATTGCATAAAACAGCTATCAAAGATGCTTTGAATATGCGAAACGAGAGAATTGAAAGATTGGAAAACATTTTGTTGCCACACCAAGAGTTTATTACTTGGATTGACGAACAAATAGATGGAGTAAGCGAATACGAACACCATTTTATAAACGAGTTAAAAGAACGAATTACTAAATTAGTATAAGGTGCGATGGCTTTTAAACTTTTAATAATAACAATGTTTTATAACAATTTCTTATACGCGAGTCCGATTAACTAACTGAAACTTAAAACTATATTATATGGAAATTCTAAACAACGTAAAATCGTTTCGACAATTTATTATGTTTAAATACAAATCTGAAAACACCGCAAAAAACTACGGTAGTGCGGTCGCTTCTTTTTTAGCACACTTCAAACACTTAAAGGAGCCAAAGGAAATAAACGCCGATCAAATTATTGGTTATTTAATGCAGTTTGAAAATCTCTCAACACGAAGGAATAATCACTCGGCTATCAAATTATTTTATAGATACAAAAGCGCACATGGTGAATCGAGTAAATTTAGGTTCATCCCCTATCCAGAGAAGCCCGACACTTTACCGGTACACGTCAATAAAACCGAGTTTATGCAAATTATATCGGTATGCGATAACGCCAAGCATCGCGCGATTATTTGTTTGATGTTTGATTGTGGTTTAAGGGTTTCGGAGGTGGTTAATTTAAAGATTGAGGACATTGACTTTAGCAATAAGATTTTAAACATAAAACAGGCTAAGGGGAGAAAGGATAGGAAGGTAAAATTTACGGACGTTTTATTTAAAGTGATTGAATTTTATTATGCTGAATATAATCCCCAAGAATACTTGTTTAACGGCCAAACACTAAAGGGCGTTCCAAATAACAAGTATTCGGTTAAGTCGTGTCAAGAAGTTGTTAAGCAGTTGACTGAAAAGGCGGGAATAAAAAAGCATTTTAGCCCTCACAAGTTTAGGCATGGTTACGCTATGAGCTTACTTGAGAACGGGGCGACATTAGATGAGATAGGGAATCAAATGGGGCACAATTCAAAAAAGACGACCGAAATTTATTGCAAAATGAACAATAAAATAATACAAAAAATAATTTCTCCATTAGAACAAATAATCCAAGAAAATGCTTATTTTTGTAAAGCTATCCAGTATGAAAAAATTTAAAATAATCCCAACCAATTACATTGCCTTAGAGGTTTCACCTCAACTGGATAGCCTTTGTATTTGTGTTGGGTATTTTTTATTATGGAAAATGAAATTTGGAAGGACATAATTGAATTTGAAAACGCATATCAAATTAGCAGTTTAGGAAACATAAGGTCTAAAGAAAGAATGGTTAAATCGAAGGGGAGTTCTTTTTCTAAAAGACAGGCACAAAAAATAATTCCAACTAAAATGACCAATGGTTATTATAAGGTCTCATTAAAATTTAATGGAAATAACGTTCAAAAATTAATTCATCGTTTGGTTGCTATTGCGTTTATTCCAAACCTTGAAAATAAGCCACAAGTCAATCATATCGACGGTAATAAAAAAAATAATTGTTTGTCTAATTTAGAATGGAATACAGCTAAAGAAAACTTAATTCACGCAGCTAAAAATGGACTATCCAATTCTGTATTTTCAAGAAAAATATTAAGCGCTATTCCTATTATTCAAAAAACAGTTAATGGTGTTTTTATTAAAAAATGGGAATCATTATCAAAAATTCAAACGGAATTAGGATATAGCAAGGCTAATATTCATAAAAGAATTAACAGCCAAAAGAAAAACAATAAAGCTTATGGTTTTATTTGGGAATATGAATAACGCTATAATTCAAAAGATTCAAAGCCCTTTAGAGCAGATAATATTGGAGGGGGTTGGAGGATTAAAATTGATAGGAATTTAATGTTAATAAGTTGTTATGTGTGGCCTGTTTCGGGGCGAATGATTTAGTATGTTTGTATCGCTGACCTATGAAAAGAATTAAAAAAAATCCTGAAACAACGTGTCCTTATAAGCTATTCGTAGCTAACGGGTCAGCCACGTTTGGAGTAGGGACTTTTTTTTATGGCTAAAGATTTTCCATACTTTAAGTTTTTTGTTTCGGAGTGGATATTAGGTCGAATTTCTGACCATTCAGACAAGGTTCAAGGGGCTTTTATTATTGCAATTTGCCACTATTGGCATAAGAAATGCGATGTTTCTGTGATAGATTTTAAGAAGAAATTAGGTAAAATTAGATTCGATTCGCTTGTAAACCTTAAATTTATTGAGGTTGAAAATGATAAGATTTTTATTGATTTTTTAGATGAGCAATATAGAGAACAATTTGAACTGCACCCAATTAGGGTTAAATCAGGTCAAGCAGGTGGTATAGCAAGCGCTCAAGCAAAAGCAGAAGCAAAAGTCAAGCATCTAGATAAAGACAAGAATAAGATAAAGAACAAGAATAAGATAATACCAACCCTCGATGAATTTTTAGAATATTCCAAGGCTGAGGTTAATGAACGATTTGCTTCAATTAAATTTTCATTAGAGGCAAAATATAAATCTTGGGTTGCAAACGATTGGAGGGATGGATATGATAAGCCGATAAAAAATTGGAAGTCGAAACTTTTAAACACTATACCTCACTTGAAACCCGACGCATCTATTCAAATAGAGACTGAATTTGTTCAAGGTCATAAAAGAAATATAATTTAATGTGGTTTACTGAATTAAATATCATACTACCTAACGGACGAATTTCGGGCGAAGCGGTAACCTTGTGCCCCAAATGTTCACACACCCGTAAAAAGAAAACCGATAAATGCCTATCCGTTAACCTTGACTCGAAGG
>JAHFKU010000027.1 GCA_023245195.1 Candidatus Staskawiczbacteria bacterium | reverse complement strand
TCAGGCGCCCGCAGGCGCAAAAGCAATCTCGTATTCGTATATTGGTAAAATTCGTATATTTGAACGTATTGGTATATTCGTGATTACTCCAAAACAATGATTAAATTCGAAAATGTTACAAAAATATATGGCCCGGATTCGGTCGTCTTGCAAGATGTTTCTTTTGAAGTAAAAGAAGGCGAGTTTGTGTGCATTGTTGGCAAATCTGGCGCTGGAAAAACCACGTTGATACGCCTCATTTTAGGCTTAGATATGCCCACATCGGGGAATATTTTTTTTGCGGGCCAAAATATCAGCGAAGTAAATAGTATGGAGCTTCAAAAAATACGAAGGAGGATCGGAGGAATTTATCAGGATTATAAGCTCTTGCCGACTAAAACTGTTTATGAAAATGTGGCCTATATCATGGAAGTCGAAGGCAAGGCCAACGAAGAAATTACTCGTGATGTGCCCAAGGTTTTGGAGGCCATTGGTTTGATAGAAAAAATTAATAATTTTCCCAGTGAACTTTCTGGCGGAGAACAGCAACGGCTGGCGGTAGCTCGAGCCTTGGTAAATTACCCTGATGTTATTATTGCCGATGAGCCAACCGGCAACCTAGACCCTTATAATGCCTATGAAGTAGTTTCATTGTTGGAAAAAATCAATAAATCCGGGAAAACAGTGATTTTATCAACCCATGATCGGGAAATTATCAATAAATTAGGCAAACGAGTCATAACCATAGAAGCTGGGAGAATCATCAGGGACGACGCAAAAGGAAGGTTCATGATCTAAATTATTCTAATTGTTCTAATTATTCTAAATAATGTCTAAACGAGTGAATGACTAATTTCTAAACGCCGTTTTAGGATTTAGACATTTTTATATTTGGATTTGATTAGGTTAATTAGAATAATTAGTATAATTAGAAATTTCAAAGATGTTCACCTCTTTTAACCGAGTCTTAAAATTCGCTTTAGCAGATTTTTACCGAAACAAAGGCATATCCATTGCCGCGATTTTTATTTTATTTGTTACCATTTCTTTAGTGACCGCCCTGTTTTTTATGCACGGAATAACCGATACGATTATTTCGCAAATAGAAAATAAAATCGATATTACGGCCTATTTTAAAGAAACCGCCAGTGAAGCAGATATTTTAAATGCCAAAGATGCCATTTTAAAATCGTCAGATCACATAAAAAGCGTTGAATATGTATCAAAAGAACAGGCATTAAATAATTTTACCCAAACCCACAAAGACAATCCCGTGTTTTCTAATGCCTTAAACCAAGTGGGAGACAATCCATTTTTGCCTTCGCTAAACATTATAACTAAGCCGGATGCTCTGCAATACCAAGAAATTGCCATAGTGCTTGAGGGCGATCAGTTTGCCGATCTGATTGATAGCGTGGACTATTCTCAAAAAGAAAACACTATCAAGAAAGTGTTTTCTATTACATCGGGCATTAATCGCTTTGGCTGGGGCCTGGCTATTATTTTGGTGCTGCTAGCAGTTTTGGTGGTGTTTAATACCATAAAACTTGCCATTAATAATTCTAAAGAAGAGATTAACACCATGGTGGTTGTTGGTGCATCAAGTTGGTTTGTACGAGCTCCGTTTATCATTCAGGGAGCGTTGTTTGGGCTTATATCGTTTGCGATTTGTTTTATTGCGACAATCTTAATTTGTTATTTCTTGTCTTCTGGCTTGGCGATTATCGTGCCAGGATTTAGCCTTTGGAACTACTGTCTTTCCCACATTTTTATTGTGATATTAATCCAGCTTTCTTTTGGGGTGGGCTTGGGGGGATTGATAAGTTTTATCGTGGTCCAAAAGTACTTGAAAGTATAATTTTGGCAGATTCTTTATTTTTGTGATTTAAAAATAGTTCTTTTGCCATGGAAAACCCGCGGCTTAGCCTAACATAAACATTATTTTTTGTTTCATCGAGGGTGTTAGAAATTTCCTCGGTAGACAAGCCGTCGATATATTTTAACATGATGACTTGGGCGTATTTTTTATCCAAAGATTTAACGATCTTTAAGAGATCACAGCCGATAAAATAATTTTCCTGTAAGTCTTTTGAATTCATCATGGGGCAAAAGCCTTTTTCCATCATTTGGTCTAATGAAAAAATTTCTTTTTTCTTTGATTGGTCAATGATAATGTTTCTGGCGGTCGTATAAAGAAACCCTTTCATATTTTTAATTTTTTTGCCCTTGATAATGTATTTCCAAGTTCTGCAGTATGTTTCTTGGACCAAATCTTTGGTTTTTTCTTTATCTAAAACCCGATAATAGCAATATCTAAATAAGGCATCAAAATATTGATGATAAGCCTGAAGGAATTGTCGTTCCTGTTGTTTGACCATAAAAGTATTGTTTTGATCATAATAACTATGGCCAATTAAATTTTAGATTAATTTTTAACGTCTTGTAAAAACCAACGGCGCCTTTTTTAAGGGCGCCGTTGGTTTTTAGCACGATATCATGCTTTTCTCCTATTATGAGGGGGAGTTTCCCTTTAAGCCCTGAATCACGAAATGCTTTCGCGGTATTTTTTCTAAATTTGGAAGGGGAAAATTCGATAGAATTTTGAGGCATAGCCGAAGGCTTCTGGCTCAAAATTATTGCGGATTTTCGACCCAAATTTAGGGAAAATGCCTGAAACTTGCTTTTTAAAGGGCATTTCGTGATTCGGGGCTATATGTCTATGACTTGTTTTTAGACTTTTTCTTACAATTTTCTGTCTATTCTTCTTTTATCTGTAAGAAATTAAAATACCACTCGTCCTATTATTTAGAAACCTTAGAAACCTTGAATTACAAAAGGTCGGGAGATTATTAAAAACATATATATATATGAATACACGAGATACAATCAATTCTTACGACTTACTCATTAAAGGTTCAAATAACAAGAAACCCAAAATTGATCTTGATGATTGGTATGAAGATAAAGATGACGATGGAGATTCTGAAGATTAAAAATTGTATTGGCACATTAAGACAGCTCTCTTAGCTATTAAATAAAAAGAGAGCTGTCTTAATGTGAGATCAATTTCATCTGTTAAATCAATTTTATTAACTGATTAAAATCGATCGGTTTTGTCAGATGATAATCGAATCCGGCTTCTTTTGAAAGTTTTCGGTCTTTTTCTTGGCCATAGCCCGTAGAAGCAATCAACTTGATTTTTTTGTGTTTACCTTGTTGCTCCCTTAGCATTTTTGCCACCTTGTAGCCGCTAATATCTGGCAATCCAATGTCAATTAAGGCAGTATTGGGATTAAACGTTTTAGAAATTTTAACCGCTAAAAGCCCCGTGTTGGCGGATTTTACCTGATAACCTTCGTGGATTAACATATTAGAAATAGCGTTTTTTATATCTTCATTATCGTCCACAACTAATATCTTAGAATATGTTTTATAGTTTTTTGCCGGTATTTCTTTTTTCAAAAGTGCCGGTTTTTTTGTGGGCGCTAACCTAGCTTGGTAGGGGAAGCGAATAACAAATTCGCTTCCTTTATTTTCTCCCTTACTGGTTACCAAAACAGTTCCCTGATGCATCGAAACTAGATTTCTGACAATGTTAAGCCCGATACCAAGCCCCCCGATACCCATGAAGGGCTGGCTTTCATCATTAAACAATTCAAAGATCCTGGTCATTTTTTCAGGACTCATGCCTATTCCGTTATCTTTAACCCTTATTTCTATGGTGCCCTGTTTAATCCCAGCATGAACTTCAATCTGGCCATGGGTTTTGGTATATTTAGAGGCATTATTAATAACATTAACGATAATTTGCTCTATTCTTAAAGGATCAGCTTGCATGTAAATAGGGTCTTGCCCAAAAAATACCGATAATGTCTGGCTTTTGGTGTTGATAAACGGCATGCAGGTGGCAACAGAGTTTTTGATTACTTCACAAATGTTAATTTTACTTTTTTTCAATTGTATTTTCTTTCGGCTCAACCTGGAAACATCCAAAATATCGTTTAAAAGGTCGGCCATAATCTTGGCCTGCTTTTCTATAATGTCAATTGATTCGTTAATCATTGGATTAGCAGGTTCTTTTTTCAGCAGTGATTTTATAAACTGTGCGTTGGCCATAATCGGGGTAAGCGGGTTTCGTAATTCATGGGACATAATAGATATGAAATTATTTTTCTCTTCGTCGGTTTTTTTACGCTGGGTGATATCTGAAAATATTAAGGCCACCTGGTTTTTATTGGGCTTGTAAGCATAAAAATCAAAATATTTTTTTGATTTTTCGTTATAGGTTTCAAAATAAATGGGCTTGCCGGTGAGGGCAACGTTGTCGTAAGCTTTCCTCGTTTTTTTGTTTTCTTGGGTTTGGTTTTGAGAAGATATCTGGTTGGCTGTTTTGCCGATGATATGATCTTTTTTTAGATTGGCTAATCTTTCAAAGGCCGGATTAACATCAACAAAGCGGTAGTCAACCGGTTTTTTATTTTTATCAAATATGATATCTTGCAGGGCGTATCCGTAATTCATTTTTTCAAAAAGCATGTGGTAACGCCGCTCACTTTCCTTGATAGCTACGAAAAATTCTTTTCTTGATATATCGTATGAACCATAAATATGGATGAGTTTGAAATTGGGTACATAATAAAAAATCTGTTTGAATAATTCTCCGCCAATTTCTAATTGCTTCCTAAAAGGTTTTTTCTCTTTTTTTAAAAAAGCCACTGCTTCTTTTAAATGAGCAAGGTATGGATGCTTTGCGCCTTCTGATTGCAAAGTTGGAAATAATTTTCGCGCACTTGGATTTATATCTAACACATTACCTTTAAAATCAATTAAAATAATCGGTCTGGGATTTAATTCAGTAAATGCTTCTAGTCTGGCTAACTTTTTTTGTACTTCCAGTGGTAGTTCATTATTATGCATTTTTGTTTTATTGTGTTTCATAGAAACTGATTATACAATTGTAATTTTTAGTGTCAATATTTACAAAATAATATATTGATAGTATAAAGGAGATAACTTGTACATTGACATGTCCATGGGAGATACATCGTGTTTCAATCAAGAACTCTTTATGTCGTTCATACGGAACTTTACAGAACTGCGAGCTCGGAGCTTTTTAAATTAATTAGGGCGACCAGGGATCGCTATGAAAAAATGATTAACAAGGTTCGGTTGGGCGTACGAGAAATACAGTTGATTCACGAGGAGAGACTCGAAGACAAAGATTTTGCAGGGGACCGGAGGTTAGTCCGAAGTTTCGAACGTAAAATTGAAAGAAAAAGAGTCGAAAGTGAGTTGTATATCGCAGAGCTAAGGGAAGCGCAGGCCCGGGATATTTTAAAAATCTGGGAAATGGCCAGCTCTCTTCATCAAGATAGAGAAAGAGGTCTTGAACATATTGAAGAGGGACTTCAGAATATTGAGGAGGTAGCCAGACTTAGTTTGGACCTTATCGCTCAAGATAAAGAAAGTCATGGAATATCTGTTATTGCCAGGGGTGGTGGGGCAAGGTTTAACGAGTGCCGTGATGCGATTTGTCAAGAACTTGATGCAGATCAGGTTGCGAGAATCAGAACATTTGATAGTACTATTTTGGGTGTTCCTTACGCCGCAAATTATAAAACAAGGCGTGTTACCACTCCTACGGGAGAAGAGATCTCCCTGGAAGATTATCGGCCCCTCAAGCTTAGTATCCCTCCCGATGTTCTATCGGAATGTCTTTGGGGGGAATTACGATGGCTGCGGGCCCTTGCAGACGAAAGGGATAAAAATAGCTATCTTGTAATTTGTGGTGGGCGGGAAGCTATGTATGCCATGGGGGTGGGGGAGAAGTTTGAAATTTCGTCAGTTTACGAGGTTTTCTTAGAAAAAAGAACCATGGAGTTTCGCATCAAGCACGGGAAACTCCTTTAATGCCGAGCGAACTTTCGCTCGGCCTTTTTTATTGTATGCATTTTTCATTAAAATATCATTAAAGTATTTTTGTTAATAATATTTTAATGAAGGGCAAATTAGACTAAAATAAAGGCAAAAGGGCTATTTTGTGGTTATTTTATCCTCATTATGGCAAAATAATACTAATTAATTCTATTTAATTCTATGAGAATACTCATCGTAGAAGATCAGGAAAAATTAGCTAACATTATCAAGGAGGGATTGCGAGCCAAGGGTTATGCCGTGGATCATTTGTCTGATGGCCAAAAAGCTGCCAATCGCATCAAGACAACCTACAACGATTACGATTTAATGATCTTAGACCTCATGTTGCCCAATAAAACGGGCCTTCAAATATGCCAAGAAATGAGAAAATTAAAAATTAATACTCCGGTCCTCATTTTAACGGCAAATGATAGCCTGGAAAGCAAAGTTTCTCTGTTTGATGCCGGCGCCGATGATTACCTGGTAAAACCGTTTGAATTTGCCGAGCTACTTTCTAGGATCAGGGCTATTACCAGGCGCCCAAAACAGGTGCTATCTACCGAGCTTCGAGTTTCTGATATTGTCTTAAATCCTGCCACTCAAACGGTATTTAGGGCTAATCGAGAAGTTAAGTTTACCCTAAAGGAATTTCGTATTTTAGAATATTTTATGCGCCATCCCAACATTGCTCTTTCCCGCGAAGATATTATTAGCAATATTTGGGATTTTGATTATGATTCTTTTAGTAATGTGCTAGATGTGTTTGTTAATAAAGTTAGGAATAAAATAGACAAAGGCCGGGTTAATAAGTTAATAGAGACGGTTCATGGGGTGGGGTATAAACTCAATACGTATTCGCAATAATTCAACGTAAGTCGGTCAGTTGATTTTTCTTATCAGGCTGGCCATTTTTTTTGCTTCAGAAAGGATTATGTTGACGTATTTTTTTTGCTTGGCGTTTAATGTTCCATAGACATCCTTAACAAGCATTTCTGCTGAAAGATTAATGTTGGTTAGAAGATTATTGAGTTCGTGGATAGTGTGATTGATATCTTTTTTATTATTTTTTTTCATCATTTTTAATTCTTAAAAATACGCAGATTCTCGCGGATTTCTACGCTGATATTCGCGGATACGTTACGTAATCTATATTGATCTGCGTTTCTTAATTTTAATTTACTCTAAACCCAATTTCGTGGATATTCAAGCACCTTGAATCACGAAATGCCTTCGGAGAAAAGACCAAAAGAGCGGTTTAAGACGGGCATTTCGTGATTCAAAGTCAAGTAATATCTTAAAATTAATAAAAATGTAATAAATATGGATATATTATGAAATCAGTAATTAAATAAATTTTCAAAACATATGTTAATACTTATTGCTTCGATTTTAATTATACTATGGCTCTTAGGGCTCGTTACGTCTTACACTATTTATGGATTTGTGCATATTCTTTTAGTTGTGGCCATTATCCTTGTTTTGATCCGCATCATACAGGGTAGAAGCCCTATTTAGAGCTATTTAAGATTTTTTCTAAAATAATTCATAATAACCCCGCCAAAACGGGGTTATTTTTTTAAAATGTTACATTTGACTAATATGCTAGATTTATGATATTTTAAACGTAACAAATATTTCTTGCGGGATCGTCTAATGGTAGGACAACAGATTCTGGATCTGTTTATCTAGGTTCTCCGCCAAAGGACGGACTCGCCTTCGGCGAGGAATCCAAAATATGGAAACTTTTGTATACGTTATAAAAAGCACAAGTTATGGTAGCCGATATGTGGGAGTTACTAATAATATAGAAAAAAGAATCTTTGAACATAATCAGGGAAGGTGTCGCTATACAAAAGGCAGAATTCCTTGGAAAATAATTTATACAGAAAAATATTTAAACTTGGGAGAGGCTAGAAAAAGAGAAATATTTTTAAAATCAGGACAGGGAAGAAGTTTTTTAAATTCTATTCTTGCTTGAGCTGCGGGATCGTCTAATGGTAGGACAACAGATTCTGGATCTGTTTATCTAGGTTCGAATCCTAGTCCCGCAGCTCAAGTTGGAATAATTTAATGTTAAGTGGTTGAAATCCTAGTCCCGCAGCATACGATTTCTATTAGAATTTCGATTAAAAACTTATGCCAGAAAACTTTGAACAATCCAGAGACTCAGAAGAAAAAACTTTTGGAGTGGAAGGGGTAAAAAATGAAGAGAGAGTATTTGAGTTAAAAGAGAACAATACGGAAGTCAGCAAGCCAAAAAGAAAGACCGGTGTTTCTAAAATGGTTAGATTTAGCGAAAAAGATGAAAAAAAAGCAAAAGAACACTTTAAAGATACTTTTGAAAAACAGTCTGAAAAGGAAATCGTTAAATATGAACGATTAAAAACAGAGGAAGAGAAAAAAACAATCATTGATATTTTAGCTAAGATGCCCGATTTTATTGAAAGGTATGGCGGAACTCCTATTGAT
>JAHFKU010000005.1 GCA_023245195.1 Candidatus Staskawiczbacteria bacterium | reverse complement strand
TTACCAAATTTTTATCGTCTTTATTAGCCACCAAAAACCCTTCTTTCGGCAACTTAAAAATAAATTCCTTAAACGTTTTTACCACATTGGCAAAGGTTTTAAAATAATCTAAATGTTCTTTATCAACATTGGTAACGACCGTAATTTTGGGGAAATAATTATTAAACGAATCATCGTATTCACAGGCTTCAATCACCAAATATTTTGATTTGCCAAACCGAAAGTTACTATTCCCAAATTCCTTCAATTTAGTACCCACAATAACCGTTGGGTCAATTCCCGCTTTTATCAAAACCAAGGCTATCAGCGCTGTTGTAGTGCTTTTTCCGTGGCTCCCAGAAACGGCTATCGTCGTATATTGGCGCGTAAGCTCACCCAACGCCTCGGGGTACGTAATGGCTTTTAGCTTATAGCTTTTAGCTTTTAGCAGTTCCGGATTATCTGCCTTGACCGCCGGGCTATAAATTACCAGGTCAATCCCCTCTTTAATATTTTCAGGATTATTTCCAATAAAAATTTCTACGCCTTTGTTTTTTAAAAAATCAGTGATTTCTGAAGATGCTAAATCAGAGCCTGAAATCTCATACCCTTTTTGCAAATAGTACTGTGCCAACGAAGACACCCCTATTCCCCCAATACCGATAAAATGAATTTTCATAAATCTCTGTTAATTTTCCCATCTACTTTTCCCATTTAATTTTCCCAGAAAATCATTATAACATTATATATAATGTTATAATGATTGAATAAAAGCTAAAAACTTTTTACCATAAGGCGATATAGCATGACCTACCGACCTACCAATATATTTTTTGTTTATCAAGCCAAATCGTGATAATTTTTGAGTGTGCACTGCGGCTACTTGAAAATCACATTCCAATTTTTCTGAAATACCCTCCACGGTAATATTTGGATTTTGATCGACCAAATTAAGAATACCAATTCTTCGATGATTGGCTACTCCCTTGAAATATTTTTCTAAATCTCTTGGATTTTTCATAAAAACATAAGAAAAATAAGGAAAAGAATTATTATTTACCCAAACCAAGACGCCGTACATTTATATTATAACATTATATATAATGTTATAATATTCTAAATAATTATAAAAGTGAATGACTTTCTATAGTAGAATACCGCGGGCCTTGGCGGGTTAATTCGCTTTCCATGACTTCAATCGATTCTACGGTAAATGTTAATTCGATTTGTTCTCCAACTTCCGGCCGTTCTTCTGGTTCAATAGCACGCCAAGCCATAGAATTAATCCGAGCCAAGGTGATGTGCGGATGAAAAGCATAGGCATCTACGTTAAATTTTACAAGTTCAAGCAAAGCGTCTTCTAAATCTTTTTTTAGCAATGAAGCTTCATTGCTAACTTGGCCGCCCGCCCAAATGTATCGTGGAGGTAATTTCCCTTCTGGTCCGTATGCCACTTTGTTTAGCGTAATATTAAAAGAGTTATTTTTTTCTAAAACCCCTTTCACCGCCAAACAAACTCCACCCAATTCAAGATCGGTCAAATCGCCCAAAAAAAGCAGGGTAATGTGCAAATTTTCCGTGGCTGTCCACCGAGCTGGCACATCAGCCCATTTTTTCTGGTAACCAGCCAAGACTTTTTTAACATCATTTGGTAAATTAATGGCTATGAAAGTCCGATGTCGTTTATTCATAATTTCAGCTTATCAAAAATTCAGATCCACTTCACTATTGACAACAAAATTTTATAGTAGTAATATAGTATTAAGGATTTTCCTTGTGCAGGATGCGCTCCACTGGAGGATCGTATGCGATATTTTGAAGTTTTCGCTTGGGTCAAAGGCGTCATCAGGAGGTTTGAAGTGGAAGCCCAAGGCGAAGGTGAGGCGCGCGCCCAGGTTTTGCGGTGGCAAAATGTGGAAGGAATCCACTCCGTCCGCGAGCTGTGATCAATATAGGCCCCGGCGATCAACGCACGGGGCTTCTTTTTTTAGAAAAAATGCTAAGATAGAAGCATGAATAAAGAAATTGCCAACATTTTCAATGAAACAGCCGGACTTTTGGAAATAAAGGGAGATTCGGCTTTCAGAATTAATGCTTACCGCAAAGCCGCGAATGTTTTACATTCCCTACAAATTGATGTTTCGCAAATTTACCAAGAAAAAGGCATTAAAGGATTAAAAGAGATACCCGGCATCGGTGAGGGTAGCGCCAAACGGATAGAAGAGTATATTAAGTCAGCCGGCCGCGCCGGGCACAAGTCTGCGCCCGGCATTGGCAAAATCAAAGATTTTGAAAAATTACAAGAAGAAACGGCTTTGCGCCAAATTATCACCCATTTTTTCGCCTCCAAGGGTCTCTCCTTGCAAGAATTAAAAGAAAATGCTAAAAAGAGAAAAATAATTTATTCGCGCTATACCAAGCCCGCCAAGCAATTGTTAGAATTAGCCGGTTCAATTGTGGCTGCAAAACAGGCGATTGATACCGTTGCTACCTGGGCCAATTCCAGAAAACTAGACTACACCATTGAAACGGTCTTTAAAAAATGGCTGGAATTAGACCGGTTAAAGCCTAAAGAAATCGTTAAAAAACCATTTTATAAAGGAGACGCCATGATTTATTCAGCAACCAAAAAGAAATGGTATGTCATCAGTAAATATGGCGAATGGCTGGAATTTGCGGATAAAGAAAGCACCATTGAATGGAAAATAATAGAGTAATGTAACTCGTAACTTGTAACTCGTAATTACCAGTTACTTAGTTACCAGTTACTAGTTACACGTAAATGCTTACTCACACTGACCTCAAAAAAGGCACTCAATTTATTTATGAAAATCAACCCTGGGAAGTGGTTGACGCACTTTTGGTTAAAATGGCCCAGCGCCGGCCGGTGGTGCAAACCAAAATGAAAAATTTAATCACCGGAAGCTTTCAAGAAAAAAACTTCCAGCAGGGCGACGTGTTTGACGAAGCCGGTTTGGAAAAAATAAACATCAAGTTTTTGTATTCCACCAAAGGCCAGTACTTCTTTTGCGAAGAAAAAGACCCTTCAAAACGATTCTCATTTACCGAAGACCAATTAGGCAAACAAGCCAAGTTTTTCAAGCCTAATTCACTGGTGGAAGGTATTATTTTCAATGAAAAGATTATTACGGTGGTAGCTCCGATTAAAGTACAATTAAAAGTGAAAGAATCGGCTCCGGGAGTCAAAGGCGACCGGGCGCAAGGAGGCACTAAAGAAGCGGTGCTAGAAAGCGGAGCTGTCATTCAAGTTCCCCTCTTTATTGAAGAAGGAGATGTAATTGAAGTAAACACGGAACTGGGAGAATACGTAAAACGAGCATCGGAATAACATTTAACCATTGACATTTGGTATTTGACAAAAAAATCCGCTCAAATTTGAGCGGATTTTCTATGGTAGTAAATGTAGTATATTTTCAAAAGCTTTTGAAAATATACTACATTTCATTTTTAGATAACAACAGCCGCGCCTTTTGGCGCGGCTGTTATACTAATAGCACTTACAACGACTTTATTGGTGGCGGGGTTTGGGGCGCTACGGGAGCGGCCGTGAAAGACCGCTTGGCAATTTCTTCTTCAATGATGGCTTTAGCTTTGCCATATTTTAACTTTGAGATTTTCTTGATAGCTTCTACAATTTGAGGCTTGCCTTTTTCGGGCGGAAGCGTTTGCATTTTAAACGGAGTAGATGTTTTGTTGTTAAGCATCATTTTGATAACCATGTGGAAATTATCAAGATTAACCAAATCAAACCGTGAAAAACCGGGCTCAAACTGTTTTTCCAAAAATTCGGCATCTTCGGCTCCTACCCGAAATGATCCTACCGTGCCCACGTTACCAAAGACTGAATTTTTAATCGGATCGGTTAATTGGGCGATATATTGGTGGGCAATGGTTAAATTTAATTTGTATTTTCTGGCTTCAGATAAAATGGTAGAAATGCTATCGGTGGTAAAGTTTTGGAATTCGTCAACGTACAAATAAAAATCTTTTCTTTGGTCTTCGGCAATACTGGCTCGCTTCATGGCCGCCATTTGCATTTTAGAAACCAAAATTAATCCCAAGAGCGAACTATTAACTTCTCCCGTTTGGCCTTTTGATAAATTAGCCAAAAAGATTTTGCCTTTATCCATCACATCGGCCAAATCAAAACCCGAATGCCCTTGCCCGATGATATTTCGCATCATTTGGTTTTCAATAAACCGGCCGATTTTTGAAACCACATAGCCAAGCATATCAGACCGAGTATTGCCCGTAGTTTGCGCCCATTCTTTTGTCCAAAAACTTCGCACAATCGGATCTTGCACTTTTTTTAGGCGTTCGGCCAAAAAAGCGGGGTCGGTAAACATTTTGGGAATTTCAACCAATGTGCCGGGGTTTTCTTTATCAGCCATCAAGGCCAGCATGGCATTTCGCATATAGTGTTCAAACATGGGGCCGATGATTTCAGGCGGAAATAATTTGTAAAAAATAGAAATCATTTCTTGGACAGCAAAATCTTTTTGTTCGGGCGTGTCGTATTCGAGCATATTTAAACCCATGGGCCGCTCCAAATCAAACGGCTCAAATAACACCACGTCATCAATCCTGTTTCTAGGAATATTGGCCAAAGTATGTTCAACCAATTCGCCGTGGGGATCAATTACCGCCACCCCTTCGCCGTTTTGGATATCTTGGTTGATCATGTTTTCCAAAAAGCCGGACTTTCCCACTCCAGTCTGCCCAATAACATACAAGTGCCTCCGCCGATCTTCCCGCGAAGCAAAATACACCTTTTTTTCTTCTTGGCGAAACAGCACCTTTCCAATTAAGCTCACCCCCTCTTTTGGCAGGTCAGCCGGAGGCGCCACCACTTCTGATTTAGCGCCTTTAATATAGGGAGTTTCGGTAAAATGAGTTGGAAAATGATAAATGCTGGCCAGCTCTTCAATGTTTAAAATGCTGCTTTGGCGGGGGTTGAAAATCCTAAAACTGAATTCGTAAATAAATTTTTTCAACGCCTTGCCTTTGACTGGGGCGGGCTTTAAACTGTTGATGGCAGAAATGGAAAACTGGCTGAAGGCGCCGGTCAAATGGCTTAAAATGTCTTCGGCGCGCTCTTTTGACTGGGCTGAAGCCACCAGCCTGATATTTACCGAAAACGGCTGTTTTTGGATTTTACTTTGGACAGCGTCATAGGCAACCTGGTCAATCCCCTGCTCTTTTTCCTTGCCCGCCGTAGCCTTGGCGGAGGCTGGGTTATTTTCTTTTGGCGCAGATTTTAAAATGTCAGAAATAATATTAGAAAACATTGATTGGGTAGCTTCCATAACCGCGCTACGAGTGTTTTTTCCCTCCCGAATTTTAGATAAAGCTTTTTCGCCCTTTTTTCGTAAATTTATTTTAGATAAGGGTTTAATAATAAGTTGAACGGCCGCCCCTTCGTTTGCAGTAATTTTGCTTAAATTATTGGTAATGGTAGAAAGCGGATCTTTTTCTAAGGTTTGATACGTGCTAATAGGAAATAAGTAATTTTCTTTTAAGGTTAAATAGGCTCCCAAGGTTTGGCCCTGCGGTTCAAAAACGGTATAATCTTGCGGTACTTTTTCAATGATGGCCCGCGGATAAACTCCCTGAACATATTTTTCAAAAGCGGTTTCTAAATACTTTGGCACGCAAATGTAAAACGAAATATCGGTGCCTCCAACTTGGGAAGCAATTTCTAAAGCGACGGATGGCGGTTCTTGAAACATTTTTGGCTGTTTGAGGTACAAAAAATTAGCCAAGACTTGTTCCATCTGGGATATTAATACTTTTTCTTCTTTTTTTGCCGTCTCATCAGATTTTGAATCATTTTTTGGCATTAAGATCAAAAACAGTACTGATTCCAAGCCGCCAAAAACCGCCCGCTTTTCTGATTGCTCCGAGCGCAACACAATCACAAAAGCCAATAACACCAACAAAAAGACTAAAATGAGGCCGTAGATGATGAAAGGCATAAACGAAAATTTCTAATTTCTAATTTTAAATTTCTAAATAATAACCAAATGTTTTAATTTTTAAACGTGTTTAAAAATTCACCTTATTGAAAATTTAATAAAAATTAAAAATTGATAATTTAAAATTTAAATTTTCTATTTAAGAAAATTTTTATAGTATCCTTCGCGCGCCAGCGCATCGTGCAGCATATCCAACATATAAGGATCGTTCATGTTTTTAGCCACATGAACCGCAAACACCACTCCTTTTGCCTTGGCCGTTTGGAGTAATTTTTGCAGTTTTTCTTTAGTTTCAAGCGATTGCAAATCACCGGCCTGGGATTGGGATTGCATTTTTAATGTGTCGGATAGATCGGCAGATTCTATTTGGGCTTTTATTTCTTTTACAGCTTCCGGGCTGATTGACTCCCCGCCTTCTTTCGATTCATTAAATTCTGTTTCGTCGAGAACTTTTTCTTGGCCAGCAAAAACTTCTCCCGAATTCATATTAGGATTTTTAACTTCTTTTTCTTGTTTATCGTCTGACATAATGATTTTTAGTTTTAAGTTTTGACTGATACCTAAATTACTCCACAATTAAATCCAAAAATGAGCTGGACTTCTTTTTGGCAGAATTTTCGTCAATGAGGTCAATTTCTACTTTAAGATCAGTTGATCCTTTTGAAACTTCGTAATACTTTTCGCAGAGCGTTGGCTCAAATTCGGGCTTAAGCAAAGCGCCGCACACATTAGCATTATTGGCAAAAGCAAAAATCTGATTATCTTGGTTGACAGGGACAAAATTCCGGCCTTCAGAATCGACAATATTGCCAATATCCCACGATCCCTTTTTTATATTAACCTTTCCTTTATTTTGCGCTCCGATCACCACTTTGATAAATTTTTCGGTCGTGGTTAAATCCGGTTGGAATCTGGGATCTTTGCTTTTTAAAACGCTACCAACATTTTGGGCCAATTCAAAGGTAAAGTTAATATCTCCAAGTTGGGCCTGATAAACAGCTGGCGGTGGCTCGTTATTTTGCGCAGATTCGGTTTCTTTGGCTTTGGTGGCCGTTTTTGAGGCATTAATTTTAATCACCACAAAAACAACAATAATAACAATGGCCAATACCACGCCTAAAATTAACAGAATACTTGATGCAGCACCTTTAGATTTTTTGTTCATAATTTGTGACGAATTAACACGAATTGACGAACGAATCAACACGAATCACAAATTTTCGTAGCCATCATTGCAAGGCGCCTACTACCGAAACGATTTCGCATTCGTGATTTGTGTACATTCGTTATTTTGTGAAAATTCGTACTTTTTTAAATTATATCACATTTTATTGTTTATGGAACAAACATTATGAAAACGTACTAAGAAGTATAAAAAAATGGATGAGAGGCGACGCTTTGGAGACAAAAAATTTGTAAGGCTTAGCCATAACTACGGCTTGCGAATTTTTTGTTGAAAAGCTAGCCTATCGCCATTTTTTATATCTTATGGAGTACGGTTTTCATAATGTTTGTTCCATATTATAACCCATCGCCATCTTTTATATTGGTCTTTATGAAATTCCCATGCTTGATAACCATATTTTTTAAGCAGTTTTTCAATTTCTCTTTTTTGGAAAGAATCGAATTCCATAAAAATACGCCCATTGGGATTTAAAAAATTCTTGGCTCCGGCCAAAAATTTCCTGATATAAAAAAGGCCTTCTTTGCCACCAAATAAAGCTTTTTTGGGCTCGTATTGTAAAACGGATTTTTGAATTTTTGATTTTTTTATGGTGGGAATATATGGAGGATTGGCAAAAATATAGTCAAACCCTTCGGCTCCACTCAGGGCAGGTTTCCTCTTTACGTTATTAAAAATATCAGATTGGGCTGTGATATATCTTTTTTTATCAATGTTATTTAATTTGCAATTTATGTTTATTTGCTCTAATAATTTTCTATCTTTTTCGACAAAAGTCACTTTGGCATTTTTCATATGTTGTAAGATAGCAACACCAATGCACCCCGACCCGGAAAAAATGTCTAAAATAAACAATCTATTATTTATTTTACCCTGAGCGAAGCCGAAGGGCTTCCTATTTTTTATTTCTTTAATTGCCTGCTCTACCCAAAATTCCGTTTCCACCCTTGGAATTAATGGCTTTTTTGACAAATCAATGTTGCAGCCCAAAAAATCAGTAAATCCTATAACATAAGCCAGTGGCTCCCCCGCTTTCAATCTTTCAACATCCTTGTTAAAACCTTGCGAGGTATGACCTCGCAATAACCTTGCGAGGTATGACCTCGCAAGGTTTGGGTATTTTTCTTTCAAAAGCCAAGCAACCTCTTTATTGGTATTTTTCATATGTTTTCTTTTTACACCAAACGCCAGACAAAAAAAAGACCCACATTTTGGGTCCTAGCGAACAATTACCTCTTTGGAGCAAGAATCATTTTTAGCAGTGCCATTCTAGTGAATAACCCACTGTCAATTTGATCGGTTAAATAAACTGCACGCGAATCATCGTCTACTTCCGACGCAATTTCATCTAATTTTGGTAGAGGATGCATAATGATAGTATCAGTATTAAGCATATCTAATATTGTTTGATCAATTCTAAAATATCCATCTTTGCCATTCATGGTCGAACCACACTCTGTTTGGGTACGAGTCTGATAAATAACATCGGAAGCTGGTGCCACCCTTCTTAAATCGGTAAATTCCTCCACTTCCACACCGTGTTTAAACAGATATTCTTTGACATCAGATTTCATGGCTAGATTTGGCGGTGATACAAAATTAATGCTTATCCTCCCAAATTTACCCAATAAATACGATAGCGACCGCACCGTTCTGCCATTTTTAAGATCTCCCACCATCGTAACCGTGAGGCCATCAATATGCCCAAAGTGTTTTTTGATGGTATTTAGGTCAAGCAAACCTTGAGTAGGATGTTGGCCGGGATTCCTGTCACCCGCATTTATTACGGGTACTCGTGAAATACCAGATACTACTTCTGATCCCAATTCTCTGTCGTATCGGAGCACAATCACATCGGGACGATAACGATTAATAACTAATATTGTATCTTTCAGGCTTTCCCCTTTGGCACCTGAAGAAAATTCCCTGGCATTTTCAGTAGAAAAAAGGACATTTCCGCCCAAGTAACCAATAGCAAATTCAAATGACATTCTGGTGCGGGTGCTTGGCTGGTAAAAAAATGACACCATCCTTTTTCCTTTCAACATGTCACACCCACCGCTAACAAAAATATGTTTCATTTGGTCTACTAACGGGAAAAATTCTTCCACGATCCACTGGCGGCTAAATTGTTGAGATACCATCACATGCGGAAACCCATCAAATGTAGGCATTGCAGTTCTCCTGGTTGTAAAAGGACTGAATACTTGTAAACCGCGGATTGTATTTTTGTAAAAATACAATCCGCGGTTTACAAGAAATAATCTCTTAATGAAAAACCCGCCTATTGCGGATTTTTTAGCTAATCGTTAAAATTTCAACTTCGGTAAAGGTTTGTCGATGCCCGATCTTTCTTTTATATCGTTTCTTTGGTTTATATTTAAAAATAATCAATTTCTTGCCTTTGCCGTTTTTTAATACTTTGGCGGTTACCTTGGCATTTTCAACTAAAGGATTTCCGATTTGCACGTTTAATTTCGCACCCTCCTTCGCTAAAGCTTCGGACGGGCAAAGCAATAAAACCTCCGAAAACAAAACCTCAGACCCTTCTTCGGCTTCTAATTTCTCCACTTTAATTTTATCGCCAGGCTGGACAAGATACTGCTTGCCACCGGTTTTTATTACAGCTAACATTGGTGCTATCTTAGCAAAAATATGATTATTGGTCAATAGTGGGTGCTTCCACATCTCCTATTTTAATCTTCGGCTTGCCATCGGTCAGCCTTACCACATCTTTATCTATTTTCTCCAGTTCCTTGCCGGCTTTATTGTAAGAACTGACTGTGGATCCCAAATGATCCCCCAAACGCCTCATGTACTCTGAATAGACAAATAAATGCTTGCCTAATTTTTCCACTTCTTTGATAATATGTTGAGCCTGTTCCGAAATTTTTTGGTTACGAAGCCCTTGCAACACCGTTTGCAAATAGGCCAAAAACGAAGTTGGTGAAACCACGATCACCTTCTTTTTGCCTGCATAGTACACCAAATTATCCGAATCTTGCGAAATAACCCCTACTTTATTAATCAATAAATCGTAGTAAACCGCTTCAGAAGGAATAAACATAAAAGCAAAATCCATCGTTTTTTCTTCCGGTTTTACATATTTTGAAGTTTCATCAATCCGTAATTTTAAATCGGTAATAAAAGCCGTTTCAAATTTCTTTTTTTCATTAGGATCATGGGCCTGCACCATTCTGTTATAATTTTCCAGCGAAAATTTTGAATCAATAGGAATAATGTGCTTATCAACAAACACCACGGCGTCCACCATCGTGCCGTCTTTAAAGCCGTACTGCATTTGATAGGAACTGGGCGGCAAGACATTTTTTAACACGGTTTCCAAATAATATTCGCCTAAAATTCCCCGCTGTTTTGGATTTTTTAAAATATCTTGCAAGCCCTTGAGCTGGTCGGCAAAACCCACCACTTGCCGATTGGTTTCATCTAATTTGGCCAATCGTTCACGCACATCCCCGATAATTTTTGCCGATTGGTTAAACTGGAATTGCTGGTTTTTATTGGACTCTGAAAGCCCGCCACGTAATTCTTGAGAAATCTGGTTAATCTGCTGCTGTAACATTAACATGGCACTGTCATCTTTTTTGGGCTCGGGCTTTTTTCTGGTTTGCAAAAAAATGACAACCCCGATGCCGATAATAATTAGCAAGTAAAATAGAATTGAGTAGTCCATGAGTTGATTTTAGCACAAATGCTTAAAAAGAAAAAAGTAGTGGAATATTATCACACTACTTCGAACATAGACTAGGGCAGGTCATCGTAAAAAGACTTGACTTCATGATACACTTTGCCGAGAGCAACAAGTGCGTCGCCAAGTTTTATGACTTGAGAGGGAGTTAATAATCCATGATGGTAACCATGTGCATGATCAAAATACGTGGCCAAATCTCTCAAGCCAACCTCATCATTTGCCTGCACACCCTGTTCAATTGGCCAACATGGTCCCGAGCTACTGGCATAATAGAACTTGCGTGTCGCTGGGTGAAAAAGTATGTACCTGTGACCAAGATCAGATGTTTGTGGTCTTATGGGTAAGTCAAGAATGGTCAAGGCGGATTCCATGCCCATTGAATGTCTCCTGTTTTAAGGTACTGTGAGTTTACTCAAACACCGTGTTTGATTGCACCCAATGTAACATATTAAGCCTAATAAGTCAAATCTCCTTGTAGAAAATAAAAGCCCCGGCAAACTGGTGTTTGCGGGGACGTACCTGCCTAATCTTTTTTATCTTGATCGGCAGGCTTTGTGAGTTCTTGCGAATCTTTATGAACGGCTTCGGGCAGATATTTAGATTGGATGGACATGGCAATAGTTGCCACAATCGCCAAAGCTAAATAGCAGGCAAACCACCCAAGCCTGGTATAAAGACCAGGGTAAGGAAGTTCTTCAATTACCTTATTGTTATCTGGTGCTTTACCCTCGAGTTCCAAAAGCCTTTGTTGTATTGCTTTTTCTTTCTGACTATCCAAATACTGGGTCCAGTAAATTAAAATAAAAATGGTAACCGCAAGGCAATCAATGATATCTATATACCATGGCTGACTACTGAAACCCAGTGCCATGCATATTGCCATGCCAAGGCCCAGAACAATTGCAAGTAATAGCTTAAACCAGAGATTATTTTTGAAGTCATTCAGGGTTAAAACCCAAATCATTAACATTTGAGGTTGATGGATCATAAGCGTGAGAGCAAGCAGTATTGCCAGCCCAACATACTTAAACCATCCGCCAACAATTTGGGTAATCCGGCCACCATCAAGAGGACTAATTGGAATGAGATTAAACAGATTTAAAAATACTCCGACATAGCTTACTAGCAATAGTATCTGTGAAGTTTGACTGGTTGCAAACCATAAGCCGAAGGCGCCAAGGGCAGCAATAGTCCCAACTAAGGGACCACCATAAGCAACAAAAGCTTCCGTATTTCTGTCTTTGAATTTTGGAGCAAAGATAGCAGCTCCCAAAAATGGGATAAACACCGGTCCGGGAGTTTCTATCCCCTTGATTCTTAAGGCAATAATATGACCCATCTCATGGATAAACAGCATTGCCAAAAATCCGATCCCAAACCAGGGTCCAAGCCAAATGCCATAAAAAATAGCTGAAATTACCAGAGAAATGGCTGTCACCAAGGGCTTGGTGAATTTTAACAACTTGAGCGCTGCAATGATCTTGGTTGATTTTAAGGCTACCAAAATTCCCGCTGCAATAAATCCAGCATAAGACTTTTTCTGATCGTTTTTATCTTGACTCATGAGTAGCTCCTGTGTCCAGAGTGACAATTAAACAGTCATCGTGAACGCCACGATGAGCAACTGTTTATTTGTAAATGTGCAGACTATATGTTTTCTAGCATATTAATTGTCATCCGTCAAATTAAACTGTTTGTAAAGAAAAAGCGCTGCCTAAATAGACAACGCTATGAAAATCAAATCAGATACAGAACAGTTCGGTCCTTTGGGCGACCAACCGGTAATTGGCAGCCACTTTTTCGAGAGGCTCTCCCTCTCGGTAAGCTTGCTTGCTAACATCATAACCGTGTTCATCCAGCAAACGCCATGAGTCGTTATCAATGACATCAGCCAGGCGTAACTCGCCATCAACATTATGTCCAAACTCTAGCTTAAAATCGACAAGCCGATAGCCAAGCTTACGCCAAGCTATTTCTACTTCCAAGAAAGCTCTAATCGCTATTTGGTCTATATCTTTAATTTCTTTAGGACTATGTTGTAAAGGAAAGTCATCGAGAATAAGAAACGGTGCTTGCTGGCCGATCGGCTGATCAGGACGGAATAAACACCCGCGATTTTGAGAAAAAATGATCAGTGGATCATCGACCGGCAAACCGTAACCCTGCCACTTCTTACCCGAGGTCTTCAAGAAAAACTCAGGTAAAAGTTCTGGGAAAACATAACCTTTATCATAGCTAGGGTAGCGCTTGAGAATTGACCCGAAAGCTAAACGCCTTACCACAACTTCATAGGGAATCATGGCGCAATGCTCTGCAATAAATTCAGTAGCACTGTACTGACGAAAAAAAGCAACCGGCAAGCCCCAAGCTTTCAGACACTCAAACACATTGCAGATTGTCTGGTTTGACAAAGCTCCCTTGCCCGGGATGATATCGTGCTTTGCCCCGTCGCCAGCCGTCAGATCATCTTTTGATTCGATAATCACGTGCTTATTAGTTAAGCTTGAAGACCAAATTCTCTTGGTTTTGCCTTCGGCCAATAAAAGATCTTTTTGATGCGGCATTGTCAATGTCCTTTCCTGGTGTGAATTTCGAGCTACCAAGTGTAGCTAAAATTTAAATCATCTTAGCAAAAATACTATGACAAATCAAATTTTCGATCTTTCATTTTAAAATATTTAAAATATACCAATTTTACGATTTCGCTTAGGGCAATATAGAGTATTACCAGTACCATCACTACCAATACGCCAGAAAGCGGAGCTTTGGCAAAATGAAAAAAACTCTGGCCAACATGGGTAAACGGCAAAATTAACGTTGCCAGACCAGCAGTGATTGATAAAAATACTAAAGAAAAACTGGGTTTTTTCGCTTTCCAAAAAACATGGCGCGTCCTGATGATAAAAACGAGCAAGAGTTCGGTAATGATAGACTCTATAAACCATAATGTTTGAATGTTGGCCGGCGCATCTTTGTAAAAAATCAAAAAGAACAAAAAATCAAACACCGTGCTAACTAGGCCCAGGGCAATAATCAATGGCAAAATGTTGTGTAATTGATAAGCTTTGGGTTTTCGCAGTTCTTCAATGTCTACCGAATCGGTAACAATAGAAATTAACGGGAAATCAGATAATAGATTTCCCAGTAAAATTTGCACCGGCAGCATGGGCAAAAATGGAATAAACAGTGATATGACTGCGATAGAATAAAAATTGCCAAAATTGCTAGAAAGCGAGCATTTGATGTATTTATTAATATTAGAAAAAACCATCCGGCCGTCTTTAATGCCGTTAATAATAACCCGCAAGTCTTTTTTGAGGAGCACAATATCAGATGCCTCTTTGGCAATATCGGTTGCTTCAAAAACGGCAATTCCCACATTGGCGGCTTCCAGGGCCGGGACATCGTTAATCCCCTCTCCCAAAAACCCAACTTCGTAATTGCGCTGCAATGATTTAATAATACGGTGTTTTATATCGGGGGAAATTCGCGCAAATACCGCATAATCTTGGCAGGCGTTGTTAAATTCTTCTTGGTGCATGTTTTCTAAATCCTGGCCCAGCATCACTTCGCTGGCATTATTAATTAATCCGGTTTTTTTAGAAACAAAGTGCGCCACTTCTTTTGAATCGCCGGTAATAATTTTTATTTGAACGCCTAACTTTTTAGCCAGCCTGATAGCTTCTTCAGCCGTGGTTTTGAGCGGATCTTCAAACACAAAATACCCTAAAAAGGTTAATCCCCTTTCATCTTCTTTGGCAATAACGTCTTTTTTGTGAGTCTTAAAAGCCACCATCAGGACCCTTTTTCCGTCTTGGCCTTCTTTGGCGATATTTTCTTTAATTTCATTTCTCTTATAACCAGCGGGAAAAGTAGAACAAAGCTTTAATATTACTTCGGGGGCTCCCTTGGTAATTAATATTTTTTCATGGTTTTTGCCTTCTATTAAAAAGGAAGACCGCATCCTGAAAGAATCGAATGCCAACTCTTTGACGATACGATATTTTTTAATGTCTTTTAATGTCTGCCAATCCGCCCTCGTTTTTAGAGCGACATCAAAGGGATTTACCCCGTTAGAGGTTTGCTTTTTTTGTGACTCCACCAAGCCGCTTTGACCTCTAGCGGGGTTTAATAAAGATGATTTTTTTTCTTCATCAATTGGCGAGCCTAATAATCCGTATAAAACGGCTTTGCTTTTATTAAAAGAAACAATTTTTTCCAGCGATAATTTATTTTGGGTCAAGGTGCCGGTTTTATCGGTGCACAAAATTTCAATATTACCCAAATCTTCAATGGCCGATAATCTTTTTACCACCACGTTTTCTTTTGCCATTTTCATACTTCCCCGCGATAGAGCCAAAATAACAATGGCGGGCAAAGCTTCAGGTAAAATGCTTACAATAAGGGCAACGCAAAAAAGAGAAAACTCAAAAAAGTTTTCAGTGCCTTTAATGATTAAATTCAGTAAAAATATCAAAAAAACCGTTGTGACCACTATTTTTAACATCAAGCGGCAAAAATACATTAAATCTTTTTCGTACACCCCTTGAGGGCGTTTTTCTTGGACAGATGCCACGATGTTTCCAAGGGCCGTATCTTCTCCGGTGCCAACCACGATGCCCAAAGCCTTGCCAGAAATTACCGATGTTCCGGTAAACAATATATTCGTGCTTTTAAAAACCTCTTTTTCTTCTGAAGGTAAAGGTTCGCTGTTTTTAAGCACCGGCGCCGATTCTCCGGTTAACACCGATTCGTCAACCAGAAAATTTTCCGTATGTAAAACTCTTAATTCGGCTGGCACCATATCGCCTAGAGAAAGCGAAACAATATCTCCTGGCACCAAATACTTTTTTTCGATGGTTTCATAGCTGCCTTCACGCACAACCGTTGTTTTTGAAGATATGATATTTTTTAAAAGAGATATGGTTCTTTCTGCCTTGTATTCCTGTAAAAACCCGATCACTAAGTTAACCACGATGAAAATCATAATGACCAGGCTATCGATTTTTTCACCAATAAAAAAGGCCACGATTCCGGCGATCAGCAACAAATAAAAAAACGGTGACTTCGCTTGGCGCACTAAAATATCAAAAATGCCAATTTTCTTGGACGATACTTCATTAAGGCCGTAATTTTTCTGGCGTAAAACCGCTTCTTGTTTTAGAAGCCCGGCCGGCGAAGTTTTCAATTCTTCAAAAACTTCGCCAATGGATTTATTGGTGTAATAGCTCCAATGCATCATTTGGCTACGAAATACGAATAGTTACCAATATACGAATTAACAACGGCGTTTGTATTCGTATATTCGTATGACATTCGTATTTCGTAGCGATCACTTGATGAATATTTCTACTAACAAAAACACTACATATACTAAAAGTAAAAATAATCCCTCTTTTTTGGTGATTTTTCTGCCGGTTTTAATGAATAAAAATGATAATAAGGCTGCGACGATCAAAAATATTCGGGCAATTAAAAAGGGAGAAAAATCGGTTATGGTAAAGGGAAAGAAAAGGCCGATAATTCCTAATACTAACGTAGCGCTGACAATAACCGATCCCATTAAGTCCCCCAATACCAAGGCGCTCTTTCCTTCTCGCGCCGACACAACGGCAAAATAGCCTTCCGGGAATGCGTTTCCAAGGCCGACAATTAAAATGCCCACTAAAGCAAGGGAAATGCCTAGTTTATCTGAAAAAAATTGGGCAGACCAGACCACGACCTGGGAAGTTATCAAAAGCAATGATAAAAATACGACTATCTTTAATACATTTTTTAAAAACCCGCTAAAATCTTGCATGATATTCTTGCCATCATTTTTATAAATTCCCTGGAATCTCTGTTTTTTTGAAAAGAGCCACGCGGCGTAAACCATAAATGAAAAAATCAGTATAATCCCGTCATATCGATTAAGCCGGCCATCTAATACTAAAAGCAAGGGCAATATGGCAATAATCGCCGTAAAAACAGCACTCTGCTGAACCATTTTGCCTTCAGCCCCGAGCCCCTTTTTAGTGAAAAATACCGCCACCGCTAATACCAGCGTAAGATCAACTAAATTACCGCCAATAATATCTCCGAAAGCAAGCTCTGGCACGCCTTGAAAGACCGCATTAATATCGACAAACAAATTGGGCAGAGAGGCGGCAAAGGACATCATAAAAAAAGCAACAATAAATTCTTTCCAGCCAAGATATTTGGCTATGCCAACCAAAGAATTAATCAGCCTGGAAGAAAGCCAGGAAAGTATGATGCAAGAAAATACGAGTATGAATACTAGAAAATACCACAACATGTTAGCGAATTTTTAATTTCAAATTTCTAATTTTTAAACAATTTTTAAATTTATTAATTTTAAATTATTTTTAAATTTTAAACTTAGATTTTTACATTATTTAATAAAGTAAAAAATTTCGTATGCGATTCCCAAAATAAAAACTAATGCCAGCGGATACATGATCATTTTTTTACCGCCGATTTTTCGATACATCAGTAAAATAACCAGACCATCGATTCCCAAAAATACTCCTCCGACAAACGATATTAAAGGAATAAAAGAATTAACTCCCAGTAAAAAAAGAATTAACGGGATAAAGCAAACAAAAATCCAGGCCGGAAATTCGCCAACACCCATGTCGTACATAAAAACCTTCTTTAAGATAAGGGCCTGAGTGACAAAAGCGGTAAAGGTGGTTATAACGCCAATGCACAGCGCCAAAGAAAATAATCCCCGGCCAAAGTGGGCGTAAAGCCCAACTAAGGCTGAATCGGTTGTTTGAGATCCGGTAATTCCCAAGATTAAAAAAATAAATAACAGGTATACCAAGGCGGGTATTAGGGTTGCAATAATGATGACATTTTTTAATAATTTTTTCCTTCCCTTTAGCATTTCTTCTACTTCTGGGATCAAGCCAGTCCCCCACAATGAAAAAATCACCGCGCCATAAGGTAAAAAGATATTTTTGAAATCGCCAGCCAACAAGGGACTGGCCAAAAACACATTTCCTAATTTGATTTGTGAAAAACCTCTTACAAAAATAATAAAAAATAATGATAGAAGCAATATTAAAGCCCAAAATTCAATCTTGGAAATTAACTTAATGCCAAAATACACAATAAAACTTAAGATAATGAAATATAAGATAACATACGTAAATACTTCTCCCCCAAAAAAGGGAGAAAAGATGGTGGCTAAAAATTGCCCGCCGATAATCAAATAAGCCAGCAAGACTCCAAAAGCACCTAAAATGGTCAAAATGATGATTAATTTTTCCGCGGGCTTGCCCAAGTAAAAACCGACAAAGCCGGGAAATCGTTTAAAATCAGGCGTTTTAAGGCAAATTTCGCCAAAAATAATATGCAAAAACACCATTAATGACGTTAAAACAATAAAATAAAAAATCATTGGCCAGATGCCAACTTTCAAGGTGATATAGGGCAAAGATAAAAATCCAACTCCGATAATACTGCCCGACAACGTAGCTATCGGGTAAATGTAGTTTTTAAATAAATCTTTTAGCATTTACATATTATAACATAAAAATATATTTACCCCACACCACCAGTTTTATAACTTTGGTGTGGGGGTGAAGACAAAACAACAATTTTATGATAGATTGAAGTTGAAAATTGAAAATTCCGCGCGCCCGCAGGCGCGCGGCCTGCTCCCATCGTCTATCGGCCAGGACACTTGGTTCTCATCCAAGAAAGCGGAGTCCGACTCTCCGTGGGAGCGCTGTTGTTCCAGCACCTTTACAAAGAGGCATACCATGTCGCTCATTTGTGATGAAACTGGACAAGAAATGAAATGCGGAATAACTCTCATGGCCGGTACACGCGATGATGTATATTTCTTTTCCGCCATTAGCCAAGAAATTCTAAAAGAAATTCCAAGTTCACAAAAACGTAAGAAGCCCTGCGACACCAATGATGAAGGAATAAATATTCACCTGGCTAGTTCAAAAGAAAACATCATACGTGGTTTTTTAGGTGGCCATCCGACAGGTAACTACAGTCAAAAACACTTTCGATTAGGAAAATTCCTGTTTTCCATATCAAGAGAAACTGCAGAACAATACTTGCCCAACCATTATCAAAGGTATCCTTCAAGGCCCATATATGTTTATAAAAGTTAAAAGCCAGATATCGTAGGACATCTAGCTTTTTTATTTAGCGCCTGAAACAACGTCATAATCCGGAGGAATTTGCCAATAGTTTATAATATATTGAGCTAATTTTTTAAAAATGGGAACAGCCGACAAAGAACTTTTGGGGACTTTCGGATTATCCAATTTTACCAATATTAAAAATTGAGGTTTTAGTGCCGGCCCAAAACCGATAAAACTTTGAATGGTTTTATCAGGATAATACCCTTTTTTATTTTCAAAAGGAACTTGCGCCGTCCCGGTTTTGCCCGCCAGGTAATAACCCGGGATTTTCGCCCCGTCGCCAAACCCACGTTCTACCACATTAATTAACATGGTCGTAACATCAGAAGCGGTTTTAGAGGAAATTAACTGATCTGAAATTTGAGGTTTTGTTTTTTGTTCATCCTGGCCATGGCTAATTTTATCAACAATATAAGGTTTTACCATTTTACCGCCATTGGCAAATATCGAAAACGAGCGGGCGAGCTGAATAGGCGTCATTTCAATACCTTGGCCGAAAGAAGCCGTTGCAAAACCAAAATCCGAACCGTTTTTTAAAATAGTATTTTCAGAATACACTTCTCCCTGTAAATCTACCCCCGTTTTATCGCTAAAGCCGAACGTGTCCAGGTAATTTGAAAATGTTTGATGAGAAATTAATTGCGACAAAAAAACCGCTCCCGTATTAATAGACTTTTCTAAAATGCCCGACATATCGCGCTTGCCATAGACTTCGTGGTTAAAATTACTGATGGTGTCGGGGCCAATCGTTACACTTCCTGTATCAACAAAGGTGCTATCTTTGGTGACCCTGCCTTCTTGCAAGGCCATGGCCATAGTAAAGGGCTTAAAAACCGAGCCCGGTTCAAACAATTTTTGAATGGCTGAATTTTGGAAAATTTCTAAATCATGTTCTTTTGAGTATTTATTAACATCAAATGACGGGAAATTAGCGAGGGCCAGAATCTTGCCCGAATCCGGAGCCAGCACGATAATTTGGCCAGAATCTATATCAATCTTTTTTCGGGCCTCTTTTAATAAATCTTCTGCCTGGAATTGGATATTATAATCTATGGTTAAATAAAGGTCTGATCCGTTTAAATCTACAGGCGCCTTGGAATTAATCACGTTCAATCCCCTTTTTTCTTCTTTGATGCCAGATTTGCCTTTTAAAATGTCGTCGTAATAACCTTCGATTCCATACTGGCCGGTATTGTTTCCCCCAAAAAATCCGATAACCTGTGAAAGCATGGCGCCTTGGGGATAATAACGGCTGGGTATATTTTCCAAGGCAAGACCTTCTTGATCAAAATCTTTAATATTTTTTAATTCCTGGCTAGATACATCTTTTTTAATAATCACGTAGGAATCAGAGCTTTCCAGTTTATTTACAATAAATTCTTTTGAAAGGCTTATCATTGGGGCCAAAGTTGCGGCAACACTAGTTTTATCTTCAATGTTGCTTGGCACGGCCGAAACGAGCCACTTATCTTTATTAATGGCCAAACTTTTTACTTCTTGATTCTGATATTCTTTGCTATTTTTTAAAAAAACTTCGCCGCGCGATCCAAAAACTTCAGAAAATCCTGATTGCTGGCCCAAAGCCTTTGCTTGGTAAAATTTGTGTTGTAAAACCTGTACATAAAACAAGCAGCCAATAATAATTGCTGCTAAGATAAAAAACCCGGATATAAGTATGTTTGGCCTCCAGCCCTTCACTTCATGGAACATGAAACATGAAACATGAAACAAAACGACGTCGTATTGTTATGTGTTCTATGTTATGTGTTATGTGATTACTTGGCTTCTGCTAATGAATTTTGCAACACTTTAATATATGTTACACCGGTCGTCTTTTCAAAACTCAATTCTCGAGCTTTTTCTTGAACGCCCGCTAAAAATCCGCTTTCGGCAAAATTAACTTCTAAAACCTTATTTTCTTTTAAGAGCGCGGCCACATCTTTGTTATAATTTTTAATCACGTAAGCCCCCTGGATCAGTTGATTAACCATGTAAATATACATAATAAGCATGGCCAAAGAAGCGGCAATAGCTGAAAGATAGAATAATTTCCAATTTATCTTTATAGCGCCAAGCACTGGAATTTTATGATATAACGCGCGATTATTTGCATGCAAGGTTGTAGTTGTCATTTTTGTGATAAATAAACACGAATCAGGCGCGGTTGCACCACGAATTTTCACGAAAGCACGAATTCGTAATTCGTGTTCATTCGTTTTGCAATTCGCGTTAATTCGTTTTAATAATGGCTCTTAATTTTGCGGATCTGGCCCGGGGATTTTGCGACACTTCCCCATCACTTGCCACCACCGGCTTTTTAGTTAATATAGTTACAATCCCCTCTTGGGCTTTTTCCTTAAAAAAGTTTTTAACAATCCTATCTTCTAAAGAATGAAAAGATATTACCACCAATCTTCCTTGAGAAGATAATACTGATAAGGCATCGGGCAAGGCTTTTGCTAAGCTTTGCAATTCATCATTTACCGCAATGCGCAAAGCCTGAAATGACCTTGTCGCACAATGAATCCGGCCGCGCTGGAATTTCGCCGGCACCGCACTTTCGATGATTTCTTTTAACTGGAACGTGCTTTGGATTCTTTTTACAGCTCTTTGCTTTACAATCTTTGCTGCAATTTGCTTGGCAAATTTTTCTTCTCCATATTCTTTTAATATGTTCTTGATGCTGTCTTCTGGATATTCATTAACTATTTTTTCTGCGGTCAGAGTATTTTGCAGGTCGTAGCGCATGTCTAGCATTTCGTCTTTTTGAAAAGAAAATCCTTTGGTTGAGTTTTCAAGCTGCCAAGATGAAAAGCCCAGGTCCAGCAAAATTCCGCTTACCGGCCTAATATCATTTTTCTTGACAATTTCTTTTAGGTTAGCGTAGGAATCATGAACTAAGATTACTCTTTCTTTATACCTAGCTGTTTTTGCCTTGGCATTTTCTATTTGGCCGGCATCTAAATCTATCCCCAATACTTTGCCCTTTTGGCCATTCTTTTCTAATAACAACAATGTGTGTCCCGCCTGTCCAACCGTGCCGTCAATAAAATTTTCATCTGATTTGGGATCTAAATATTCTAAAACTTCTTTTGTAAGAACGGGGATATGAGCCATATGCTACTAATTTTTAATTTTCAATTCCTAATTTCTATTAAATTTTCAGCAGCTAAATTTTTAAACCGTTTACAGTTTAGAAATTCGGTAATTAAACATTTAATAGAAATTTAAAATTAGAAATTAGAAATTTTTAATCTATATTCCGAGGGGTCCCAGTTTTGACACAATCTCTTCAACTCCTTTTTCTGCACTCTTGGTATAATTTTCCCACATAGCCTGATCCCAGATTTCGAGCCGATTAGACAAGCCACATACCACAACATTTTTTTGCAATTTAGCGTATTCTTTTAAATAATCTGGCAATAAAACCCTTCCTAGCTTATCCAATTCAACTTCGGTGGCGCTGGCCAATAAGTGCCGGGTAAAACTCCTAGCCTCACCCTGCGATATCGGCAAATTTCCCAGTTTCTCTGACATCACTTCCCACTCTTTTTCTGTGTATACCACCAAGCAATTTTCAACTCCTTTAGTAATAATTATTTTGCTGCCCAATTCACCGCGAAAACGAACTGGCAGAGCCAATCTTTTCTTAACGTCTATCGTATGTTTATATTGGCCTATTAACATGTTATATTACGAATTCTCACATAACCAACGAATTCACACGAATCACGAATATTTGTTTTATCAGCCAAATGGCTATAATAGACAATAATGTTATGATTCGTGATTCGTGTTGATTCGTTCGTCAATTTCGTGGGGATTCGTTAAGAGTTATCAACAGATAACTAGGATTTTCCCACTTTTATCCACTATTATCCACTACATATTATTAATATCCTATTAAAATAAACGAGTCAACACCCACTAAAAAAGCCTTAATTTAAGCTTAAATTGGGCTAGTTATCCACAGTTGGGACACGCTAAATTTCTCACATTTATGCTTAAAGTTACAAATTCCCAATTTCCCACCACGCTCAGCGTGGTGGAGACCCGCTTAGCGGACCCACTTTTTACTTCTTTAAGCTCTGATTATGTTACACACTAAAAAATCCGCAAAAGCGGATTCTTTGGTGTAATTGTTGGCAAAGCGTTACTACTTCTTAAAAATCTTATCTTTAATCCCCTTGTCTTGATGCTGGCCGAAAGGATTCCAAGAAGGATTCCATACGTGGCTGGCCAAAAGTGCCCCGCCGCCGATAATTAACATAATAATAACGAGGCCCGAAATTCCTAAAATAATTGACCAGGTTTTACTGATAAATAATTTCCATTTTTTAGGTTCTGGTTTGTTTGGTATGCTACTATTTTGATTATTCATAATATATTATCCACTTTTTATTTTAACTACTTCAAAATTTTCTGGGTTTATTTCAATGCTGTCTCCCTTTATAATAGTATCAGATAATAAAGCTTGTGCAATAACATTTTCTATTTTATCCTGCATCACGCGGCGCATTTCGCGGGCGCCGAATTCAGGCTTATACGAAAGTTCAACTATTTTTTCTTTCAGGGGATTAGTAATCATAAAATCGATTTCTTTTTCTTTAAGATTTTTAGCCAGGCTCTCTAAATTCAACTGGGCAATATCCAGTAAATTTTCGCGGGTTAACGGATGGAAAAACACGGCGGCATCAAAGCGATTAATGAATTCTGGTTTAAAAATACCTTTGGAAAATAACACATCAAACAGGGTATTTTTTTGCAAGGCCTCGCCCGTTTCAACAGCCTTAAAAATCATGTCGGCTCCGGCATTGGAAGTGCAGATAATAATGGTGTTGGTAAACATAATTTTCCGGCCCTGGCCATCGGTAATGTGACCTTCGTCAAAAACCTGTAAAAAGAGGTTTAAAATGTTAGGGTGGGCTTTTTCAATTTCATCCAAAAGCACCAATGAAAATGGATTTTCCCTTACGGGAGTGGTCAAAAGGCCCTGCTCTTCTACCGGAGATATTTGGCCAATTAATCTTGGAATATCGGCAATTGACTGGAATTCAGACATATCTAGCCGGATCATTTTATCTTCTCCGGCAAAATAAATTTCGGCTAAAGCTTTAGCGGTTTCAGTTTTACCAACTCCCGTAGGCCCCAAAAATAAGAAGGTTCCCATGGGGCGCTTTTTAGAACTCAATCCAGAACGCGCCCTTCTCATGGCTATCGATATTTCGTGCACCGCTTCTTCTTGGCCGATAATTCTTTGGTGGATTAAATGCTCTAAATCCAATAAAATTGATTTTTCTTTAAATTCCATCTTGCCGATAGGAATTTGGGTTTTATCTGAAATGATCTTAGCAATATAGCTTGGCAAAACGACTTTAACATTTAACGCCTTGGCATACGATATCGCTTCGTCTAACACATCGATGGCTTTTTTAGGAAAAGGGACGCTAGGAAGGTATCGCGCTGTCAGGTTTATTATTTCCCGAATAACGGGATACACAACCAGGATGCGATATTTTTGTTCCATGTAAAGCGCCAGATTCTGTAAAATTCTAATCGTTTCCAGCTCCGAAACTTCCAGCACCTCGATTTTACGGAAATATTCCAAAAACGAGCTGTTTTGCTCTAAGTTTCGATGCAATCCATCAAATGAAGCAATCCCGACAAACTGGAAATTAGGAAGCGCTAAATACTTTGCCAAGATACCGGAAATATCAACCTGGCCCGGCTTTTGGACGCCTTGATGGGCATATTGATCTAATTGATCAATAACCAAAATGACATTTCCTGCTCGCAGTACTTCTTGAAATATATTGTCCAGGGTTGTTTCCAGTTTTTCTGCATCCTGGATCCGCGAAACCAGCGCAACCATATCAAGCTCAATTACTTTCTTACTAGCCAAGCCCGGCAAACCCGTTTTTAAAAAACACCTTTGAGCCAGCGCCTCAACAATGCTTTTCCTGCCCACACCCGGATCTCCAATGATTAAAGCGTTGCTTTGGCTTGACTTAGTTAAAATAATTTCCAGTTCTTCTATTTCCTTTTGATGCCCGACAATTTCGCCAAAAATATGTTTGCTGGCGGCCCGAGTTAAATCATGTGAAAATGCATCAAGGGTAACGGTAAAACCTGAAGCAAAATCGCGGCCAAAAGATCCAAAACGCGATAAATTTTCTTTAGTCCAAAATTGCTTGTTTTTTTCTATTTTTTCTTCTATCTTATCCAGCCACAGCGTTATATTCTCAACATCTTTTTCTTTTAAATCATGCTCTACTAATACTTTTTTAAAAAAATCATCGTGGCGGGCCAAGGCAACCAGTAATTCTTTTTGCCCAATGGAGCGCTTACCTCTTTGGCTAGCAATACTCAAAGCTTCATTAATCGCTTCCTTAAAGGAGGTTGAAAACAAAACTTTACTTTGCTGCCCCCTTTTTTGTTTTTCCAAATAATTTTTCAGATCCTGCAAAAGCTTGCTTGGATCTAATCCTAATCTCAACAATAATATCTGCATATCAGATTTTTGCTGCAGGCAAAAATATAAAAGTAATTCTGAACTTGTCCCGGGAAACTTTTCTTTCCTGCTTTTTTTAATTGCTTTTTGAACGGCTTGGCACATTTGGAAATCTAAGGATTCGGCCGCATTGTATGCTTCTGGGGTAGCAAGCACCTCTGAAAGTGGTACTTCTTGACTTGGATTTTTTATTTTAGAATTTACAAATAGCTCAATTTCAAGAAATGCCAAATAGAAAAAGAGCATCAAAAGCGAAATTTTAAAAGCTTGGGCTTGCAAGATAAAACCCAAAAAAGAGCTCGCATACAAAAAGAGAGAAAGAATAAATAACGCTAAAAAAAGCCGGTTTATGATATTGGCATATCTAAACAAAGGAAACGACCATAGTTTGTACGATCTAAAAACAGAAGTGGCAGTGATATCAAAATTAAAATTATTTTCCATGTTTAATAATTAGCTTTGAATTACCAAAAAAATAATGCCGATCATAATAAAGGGTATCAACACCCAAAGCAAAATAACGATAATTCCGACTAAAAAGATAATTATTTGAACAAAAACTCCGGCCACAATCAACACTAACCGGCACAGCGCCCCTATCATGCGGGAAAACATATTTGAAACAAAGGTGTTTGCGTATTCCACAATGTTAAACCCCCGAGGGTAAGCCCATCCATATCTTCTCCAGGGCGAAAAAAGAGTGGAAAGTAAAAGTGGAGCAGAAAAAAAATCTAGGCCAAATGCCATGTAATTTTTCCAAACAGAAAACAAAAATCTGGGCACTTCAAAAAAATGCCACACAATCCATTGAACGATAATATTTTCTTTATGCTGTTGCATAAATTCTTACGAATTACGAATTGCTAATCTTTTATAACTTTGAATCACAAAATGCCCCATGAAAAACACAGTTTCTGGTCTTTTCTCCAAATTTGGGTCAAAAATCCGCAATAATTCTAAAACGTAGCGCAACTACGTTTTAGAATTCTATCGTATTTTTGCCTTCCAAATTTGGAGAAAATACCTAGAAAGCATTTTGTGATTCAAAGTAATTGAATGCCAATACCGGCCAATTTACTGCCGCCATAAATCAAAATCCACATTAAAATCATCCAACTTGCCAAATTCAAGGTGTTATTAATCAAATCGATAGGCAAAATATTCATGAGTGATTTTTGTAATTGTTGCTGCAGATCAAAGGGGTTATTTGGGCTTTTAGTATCAGTGGGTTGTTTTCCGCCTTGGACGGAAAAAACTTGCACCGGCAAGACTTTACCAGTAAAAATCTGGTACGTTTGATATAAAGGCACCACAATAAGTAAAATTCCCGCAATCAGTAATATATAACCCAGTATTTTATTGATATTCATTTTTTATTTGAATTTTGAATTCTGTATCCAGTAGCTTGAATAGAATTTTGAATATTGAATTCGCTTCACATTCTAGCTCCAGAATACAAGATACGGTATTCACAACTTATCATGTAATAATTCTTCTCTAATTTCTGCCGGTATCGGTATGCTTTCGCCCGGCTTAGATATTCCGGGATAACGCCAAGCACTGATGATCTTTCGCAAATCCTTGGTATCTTTATACATCAACCAAATTTCTCCGGGGGCAATGTTACGCCCAATCTCAGCCGGTTTTTTTGTTTTTGAAAACGAATATGTTTTCCTGGTTTGCATCAAAGCCGTAGTTCCTGGAGCAATCCCCTTTTCTTTCCTTTCTGGCTTATATACAATACTTAATATCTTGCTTTTTGAAAGCCCATATTGGCGCATTTTCACCTTGGCATGCTCGGTCCAGTAAAGTTTCCTCATGGGCTTATTTTACCATTTTTTAATAAAAACTACAGTACAACAAAAAAGCTATCTCTTATGTAGAGATAGCAAGAGAACCTGACAATGTACTACACGGGCCTACCACTTGAAGCCAAACCGCGGCATCATGGCGGCCAAAACCACCGGCGTGGATCCCAGAAACAGCGCGACCAACCACCAGCGCCTGGAGAGGGGGTCCAACATTTCGAAACTCCTTTTTTTGATTTGGCTTTATCCAAGCAACCGTGCAAGGACAAGCCAAATCAACCCAACATGAATTCGATTCTACTCCCGCCAAATTCCGTTGTCAATAGGTAATTAAAAAGCCCTTTTTAAAAAGGGCTTTTTAATTACCTATGCTATTTAATTTCCACCTTTGCACCTGCAGCTTCGAATTTCTTTTTAATCTCTTCAGCCTCTTCTTTTTTGACTCCTTCCTTTACCATTTGAGGAGCGGTGGCAGCGGCATCAACTAAATCTTTTGATTCTTTCAATCCTTTTGCCGTAATATCTCTGACGGCTTTAATAACTTCGATTTTTTGAGCTCCCACTTCTTTTAATTCAACGTTAAAAGAAGTTTTTTCTTCAGCTGGAGCACCGGCTGGGCCGGCTGCGGCGGCCACTGGGGCTGCTGCTGACACGCCGAATTTGTTTTCCAATACTTTTACTAATTCTGCCAATTCTACGATTGACATCTCTTCAACTTTTTTTACCAGATCTTTGAATTTTTCTGGTACTTCTATTTTTACAGTTTCTTCTGACATGATGGTAAATGCAAAATGCAAATATCAAAATGAAAAATGACAGTGTAAAATCTAAAATTCTACGTTCCGTCCATTTTTAATTTTGAATTGTCATTTTTAATTTTGATTTTTTAATTTTTAATTTTGCTTAGTACTCTCACAAAATTTGCCATTGAACTAGAAAGAGACCCGACCAACTTGCTCAACAATTCATTGCGGCTTGGCAAATTAGCCAATACTAAGGCCTTTTCGCGGTCAATGAATCGGCTTTCGAAAATCCCGCCCAAAATCTTAAAGTTCTCATTGATTTTGGTAAAAGCATGTGAAATTCTAGCCGGAGCTATTTCATCTTCAATGCCAAATACCAATGCCAATTGACCCGGAATGCTCTGTTTTATCTTGTTCCAAAAAGAAATATTTGACTGGCCAAAAGCGATTCTAACCAAGGTTTTTTTGGCTATTTTCAAATTACATCCGGCTTCTTTTAATTGCTTGCGCAAGCTGAATAAATCTTTGGAATTTACTTTTGAAAAATCAGCGAAAATAACTGATTTTTGCTTGGCAATATGGGCCTTTAAATCGGCAATAGATTGTTGTTTTTTTTCTTTGGTTAACGCCATCGTTTTGGCTACGAAATACGAATCAAGTACGAATATACGAATAAGAAACGTCGTGGTGGTAATTCGTATATTCGTATAAAATTCGTATTTCGTAGCAATTACTAATAAAAAAGCCTGCGACCTGCAGACAACACCTACACCAATACTCAATACCAAAGACTTGATACGTAATACTCATGTCGTGCCTCGATAGGGTTTATATATTCGAATGTGCCCATTTGCTAAGGCTATTCGCATACTACCTATTGTCTACGGCTTATAGGACTATATTAATCTAAAATATAATCTATGTCAAGCGAGGAAACTTGCTATATAAAACTTCTTGATTATGCCTTTGCGCCAAGCCTCCTGAAAATGATGATAAAAACGACGATCAGCACTAATATGACTACCAGCCAAATGTACCAATTTTTCTTGAATCTCGTAACAAAAGAATTTTCTGCGCTAACAACAGAAGCCCCGGCAACCGCCGCAGGAGCAGCTACCATAAGGTAATCCGAATCATATAAAACACTAGAAGCATTAACACTAGCACCTACCTGCAAAGCGCCATCTGGAACTTGGTTTGCCAGCATGCCGGTAAACGATATGATTTGGGAAGATTTTGGGGCAAGCGTTCCAAGGTCAATCCCAGAAGCAATATTTCCGGCTGATGCTAAGTTTCCTATTTTTAAATCCCCAGCATAAGAAATCGCACTGGTTAAATCTGTTTTTACGATTATGCTGTCTGCGGGCGTGTTGGAATTATTTTTAACAATAATCAAAAAATCAACTTTGTCGCCGGCAGCCAAGCTAATACTTCGCTGCCAATCAGGCGCCATGCTATCTTTTTTGCCAAAAAGAGAAATGGATAACGATTGGTTTTGGATTTGCGGTTGAACCGGCGGCTGGGTTGTGTTTTGAGCGCCGCCACAATAAACTATGTAATCTTGAGAACTCTGCAGGCAAGTTGACCCATCGCATTTTAATTCATTAACACATTGGTTACCGGCACAATCATCGAGCGTGCAACTATTAGCATCTTTACAGCTTTGGTAAATAGCGCCCACCGTTCCGTTTGAATTAAACCAATGGATATCGCCGTTATAGCAGCTTTTTACCTGGCCTGTGGTTGCAGGGGGCGGTGTAACGGGAGCTTTATTTACGCACTGTGCATTCTGGCATATTTGGTTGGTGGTGTTGCAGTTTTGATAAATATCTTCCAAGGCGCCGCAAGAATCATACCAATATACAATATTACTGATGCATTGCTTATTGGCATGGCTCGCGCAAGTATCGGCATAGGCAAGCAAGGGATTTACTGACAACAAGGCTAAAAAGCCGGCGCAAACCAAGCTAATGACAACAAGTAATCTATATAAAATTTTCATATAATATTAATTTTTATGATAGTGTATGTTATCCTTTCAATCATTAATTATTTATTAACTTATGCGCAATTTATCATTGCGAGGTCATACCTCGCAAATCTTATTCAAAATTATTTAAATCCTATCTTAAGTATTTTTCCGCCGCGGCCTGGTGTTCTTGCAGGGTTTTGCTAAAAATGGTTTTGCCGGTTTCATTGGCTGAAAGATAATACCAATAATCAGTTTTTTGGGGATAGATGGCCGCCAAAATACTGTCCAACCCCGGGTTGGCAATGGGTCCTTTGGGCAGACCGTAATATTTGTAAGTATTGTAAGCAGAATCTATTTCTTTGTCTTTTTGAGTAATGGTTGCGTTCCCGGTGATATAGTTAATCGTAGCATCAATTTGCAGCGGCATCCCGTTTTCTATTCGTTTCCAGAGTATTCCGGCAACTATTTTTTTATCTTCAGGCGTTTGGACTTCTTTTTCAATCATGGAAGCCATAGTAATTATTTGGAACACGGATTTATGGCGATTGGTAATTTCTTGCCTCAATTCGGGCGTTAATTTTTTATCAAAATGCGAGAGGATATTTTTCAATATTTCTTGAATGTCTTGGTTTTGGTAGACTTCATAGGTATCGGGAAAAATATACCCTTCCAAAGTGGCGTTTTTGGGCTTGTCGCGTAAAAAATCATACTCTTGGCTCCAATCTTTTTGGCTAGCATCAAGAAAATCTTTCTTAGAAGCTATGCCCTTATTTTCAAGATACAGAGCAATATCCTGCATATTCCAGCCTTCAATTAAGGTAATGGTATTTTTAGCCACGTCTCCGGTAGCCATTTTTTTTATAATCTGGGCAAGGGGCATTGATTCAGACAAATCATATCTGCCAGCTTGTAATTTGTTATAACCGCCAAACATGACGGCATAGAGATTAAAAAAATAAGCACTTTTGATAATCCCCTGTTTTTTTAAGTCTCGTGCGATATCTTTATATCCCCAGCCTTTCTGCACAACATATATTGAAGTTGGCTTTTGGCCAAAAGACTTGGGAAGATATGCTTCCCACGTAAACACTAAAAAAACCGCAATAAAAAAAGCGATGAGTAGTTTGTTTTTAAGATTTATGTTCATAAGCGTATTATTTGTCGCATAATAAACGTACAGAATTGTGCTTGGCAGGCTTTGCCTGCCGTAGCTCGCCGCTTCGGCGAGCGAAGGCAGGGGCGCCAGGAATCGGACCTGGACCAACGGTTTTGGAGACCGATATGATACCATTTCACCACGCCCCTATATATGGATAATATTAAAATTTTAGCTTTCTGTCAAAAAAATAACCCCGCGAGAAAGAAGTTTCCAGGTGGAAACATCTTCTCGCGGGGATCTGCCGGGTACAATACTGCAACCGGCTCCGCCAGATACAATACTGCACCCGGTCTTGCAGCGCGATCCGAGAATCGAGCTACTTTCGCATCGTACGAACTGCATCGAGGATCTTTTTCCTCTGATCGTTCGCCTTTTGATAGAGGCCGGCAATATCGAGATTGGCCATCTCGATCGCGAGGTCAGCGATGGCCAGCTTAGTCTTAAGGGCCTCCTCTTGGGCCTTCTTGGTTCTGACCAACTCTTCTTGGTCAGTCTGTTTTTTCTTGTCCAAGGCCTCCTTTGCCTTGGACAAAGCCTCTTTCTCCCTATTAACCTCCAGAATCTGCCTTTCCAGGTCTTGCTGAAGCTTGGCGATAGTCTTGTCTTCCTTGACAATCTGTGCCACCTCAGCCTTAACCTTCTTGCCAATTTCGGCATTCACTTCGTCCTTGGCGGTCTTGAGGGCCTTTTCATCGGCAGTGATCTTGGCGTTCGCCTCGGCCCTCTCCTTTGCGATCATTGTCTTGGCTTCCTCCACCATTTGATTGCGGTGGATGACGACTTCCTTTTGCTGTTCAACCAACAGAGTCTTGATCTGACTCTCGGTCCAGGCCTTCTGCTCCTCGGGCTTCTTCTCGTCCTTGTCCTTGGCGCTGGAAGAACCCGAGCAACTGCAGCCACTGACGGCGCCCACCCCGAACATGGCGATGGCGACGCAGACCAGCACGATAGAGTTACGCATCTGAAGACTCCTCTTGGGGATCTGGTTGTTAAGTTAGATGAAGAAACACTCCCCACCCTTCTACTGTTCATTGTATCATATAAGTAGTACCCTGTCAAGCCCAAATAAACGATACCCTAAAATGTAAAGCTTTACATTTTAGGGTATCGTTTATTTTGGGGGGATTTTGCTTTTTTAAAAAAACTAAAAAAAGAACTCCCTAACTTTCAGGGAGTTTACGAAGAATCAACCAGTCATGATCAAATCTTCTTTTGTTTCGTCTTCTATTGTTTCCAGACGAGGTTGGTGCAAATTCCACACCAACCCTAGCTTGGACAAAAGCCACAAAACGTAATAACTTATATCATATTCCCACCACATAAATCCCTGGCGCGCGCTTCTCTGCTGGTGATGATGGTTGTTGTGCCAGCCTTCACCCAAAGTGAATATAGCTACCCACCAATTATTCCGGCTTTGGTCTTTTGTGTTAAACCGCCTGGTGCCGAAAATATGGCAGAATGAATTTACGGAAAATGTCCCGTGGTACAAAACTACCGTACTGACCACAAATCCATAGACTACTCCACTCCACCCATCAATGGCATAACATATCGGGATTAAACACAAGCCCGGCATCCAGTGAAACCGATTTAACATGCGCAATTCCGGAAACTTAGCAAGATCCTGGACTCGGGACAAATTTTTATCGTTTTTATCGGCCAACACCCATCCCATCTGCGCCCAAAAAAAACCGCGCAACTTCGCAAAAAAACTCGTGGTACTCACAACCGGTGAATGAGGATCGCCTTCTTGATCAGAATATCGGTGATGACGCCGGTGTTGCTCGGCCCACCAAAGCGGGCCTTTTTGCATTGCGGCACATCCCCACCAATCAATACAAAATTGAAACCAACGAGATGTTTCATATGATTTATGAGCCAATCCCCTATGATAACCAGCGGTAAGCCCGAACATTCTTATGCAGTAAAAACCAATACAGAGCAATAAAGATACCCAGGTAGGAAAAGGAACTAGCAAAACCGTAAACACGAGGGCGTGAAGTCCCACAAAAAATATCTTATTTTTTGAAGCAAAGAGTGTTGCCACAGCAAATCCTCCTAAAGTTAGGGAAATGACGCGTTAAAAATTATGGTCATTGTCAAAGAACCCCGTGTTTTTATTGTACCTTAAATTACTCTGAATTACGAAATGCTTTCAAATCAAGGAAGAAAAAAACGCCAAGCATAATTCTATGCTTGGCGTTTTTGAATAAATTTAATGGTTTTTAGAAACTGTGAATCACGAAATGCCTTCGTGGTACTTCGTCCAAATTTGGAGATAGAAATTTGATAGAATTCTGAGGCTTATGCAACGCATCCGGAGACGGGGCGCTTCGCGCCTCGCGTCTTAACCGAAGAATTATAGCAAATTTATAGCCCAAATTTGGATAAAAGACCAAAAGAGCGGTTTAAAACGGGCATTTCGTAATTCACAGTTTGGAAAGAATCTTGCGGATTTTAGTGACCACATCCCCTATTTTCCAGTCTGCCTTAATCAGATATTCATAAGAACCAGACCCAAGAGCTTTATCTATTTTTTCATTTTCACTCAAATTTGAGAAAATAATGACTTTGGCGTTTTTACCCCATTCGTCTTGTTGTAATTCTTTGAGCATGGCTATGCCATCCATTTTTGGCATAATAATATCCAACAGCATAAGGTCTGGATGTTCACGCAGGGCGACTTCTAGCCCCTCTTCTCCATTTTTTGCCTGAACCACCAAGAAACCTTCGCGGGTAAGCTTATCAGTTAATATATTAAGCAAAGAAACTTCGTCTTCTATAATTAAAATTTTACCTTCTTTGGGCACCGTCATAATTTTTCAAAAACCTTCAAACCTGGGTTTGAAGCTAGGTTTAAGATCCACGTTTTTAGCTATTTGGATTATCTAAAAAAGATTTCATTTCTTCTATGATTTTATCCAGCCGGTGTTCGGCTTTTACGTAGTATTTATTGACTCCGAGCCTGATGTAAGTCTGTACTTTGGCAGAACTGGCGGTATTAGAAACCAAAAAAATAGGGATATTGTTCCATTTTTTATCACCCTTAAGCTTAACCACAAAATCAAGACCATTTCCCTTGCCCAACAGATAGTGATCAAGCCAAATGACATCAATTTTCTTTATCGTTTCAAGATAATCAATGGCTTGCTCTACCGTCCGAGCCGTAACTACATCAAAGCCGTTTTGCTCAAGTTTAGATTTAATCGCCTCAAGCAAGGGACGCTCATCTTCAACAATCAATATCGTCTTTTGATTTTTAGCCTTGTTAGTCATATATTGCCGTGCTATTTTAACTTTTCTTGTACGATATGCAAGACTTCTTCTATTTTCCAATCGCTTTTTACCAAAAACTGCAAAACTCCTTTTTGCATGGCTTCGGTAATGTTGCTTTTATTATCAATGTTGGTAAGCATGATGACATTGGCGGTTTTACCCCAAAAGTCCAAGCGTAACTTTTCAAGCATCGCCATGCCGTCCATGACCGGCATGATAATATCAAGTAAAATCATGTCAGGATGCTCTTGCAGGGCAACTTTGAGCCCCTCTTCCCCATTTTTAGCTTCAAACACATTAAAATGTTCTTGCTTGAATTTATTGCAAAGCGCTTCGCGCATGGGCCGCTCATCTTCAACAATTAACACTTTTTTGTTTTCTGCAGTGTGAGACATATAATATTTAATAAATTAATATTACTACCTTTGGACTATTATACCACCTTAGAATAATTAATAAAGAGCATTTAGATTACTTTGATACCACTTCTAAAGGTAGTGTAAGGTAAAACGTCGTGCCTTTATTTTCCTGTGATTCAAACCATATTTTACCACCAGAATGCTCAATAATCAATCTTACAATATAAAGGCCTAAACCAGTTCCTTCAGTATCTTTTTCTCTCACATTATCTGCTCGAAAAAGCTTGGAAAATATTTTATCTTTTTGATTATCGGGTATGCCATAGCCGGTATCAGAAATTTTAATTAAAGCGTCTAGCATATTGCCCCTTAGCTTTGAAAAGGTCACTTCGGTTTTTACTTCACCGCCAATGGGAGTGTATTTAACGGCGTTTGACAATAGATTTTGAATAATCATGCGCAACAATTTAGGATCAGTTTTTACGGTAAAATTATTTTCCTGGAAAGAAGAAGAAACTTTTATCTGCCGTTTTTCAATTTGCGGCTTTTGTTCGTTGATTTCACTTTCTATCAATTCAGTAATATTGGTTTGTTCTGGTTCTACCATAAAGGTTCCCAGTTCAAGGCGCGAAACGCTCAAAAGCGCATCAACCAATTCCACCATCCGCTGGTTGCCGGTATAAATTTCGCTAAGATACTCTTTTTGCTTATCTTTTAGTTTGCCGGCGTCTCCCGCAAGCAGCATTTCTGTATACCAATTAATCGTGGAAAGGGGTGTGCGAAGCTGATGAGAAGCAAGAGACACGAATTCTGTTTTAGCTTTATCAATTTCTTTTTCTTTGGTTACATCGCGGAAAACCGCTACCGCTCCGATAATCTTTTTGCCAAGCATAATGGGAGCGGCGTTAAAAGTAACCAATAACAACGATCCATCTTTTTTCTTATAAAAATACTGGGTATTAGGGATATCTTTCACCATGGCTGTAGTACCCAAAAGGACTTTGGTCAAAACTTTCTGAGATTCTGGAATAACTTTGCCCGCTTCGTTTAAGAGCGGCATCGCATCAACTAACTTTTTACCCAGCATTTCTTCTTCTTTCCAGCCCAGCATATTTTCAAAACCTTTATTTACTAACATAATCCTTCCCTGCAAATCCAACGCCACCAAACCATCGGCAATGCTTAATAAAATAGCTTCGGCTTTGGCTTTTTCAGCTTCCAATTCAATGGTACGTTCTGCGATTTTTTCTTCTAAACCAGAATAAAACGATTCCAATTTAACCGCCATCGTATTAAACGCTTCCGCCAATTGACCGATTTCATCCTTGCTTTTTATGTTAAGGTTGTAGCTAAGATTGCCTTCGGCAATGGTCCTGGCACCCTTGCCAAGCAAGTTTAAAGACTTAATGATTGACCGAACCATCACATAAGACCCAATTAAAATGGCTAAAATAATAATCGCCAAAACAACGATCACAAATTCTAGTGTCCGCAGGGCATCGGCAGCTTCTCTGCTCCCCAATTCCGCCAGATTAAGAGCATTTGAAACCTGGGTTTGAGTATTGGCGGTCAGCCGGTCATTTAATTCTTTGACCATGGCTTGATCCCAGCCATTATCAATATTGTAGACTAATTCTCCAAAAAGTACCGTACTATCTTGCAAGACTGCGCTCGTTTTTTCAAATAACGCTTTTTCTTCTGGTAAGACAAATAAGTGCTTGCCTTGGTCTAGAATTCGTGTCTGTACTTCTTTAGTATCCATCCACTGGCCTTTAAGTTGTTCACTGGGGTGGGCCAAATATTCGCTTTGCAAAAGCGCCATTTGAAATGACATATCATTAATTTTCTGGCTCAATTGCTGTTTTTCTTGAGATGCCTGCAGTTGGTACACCAAAAAAACGCTTGCACCCAAGAATATTGCAACGGCAAGCGTGATAACAATAGAACTAAACCCCAGTTTTTTACTTATGGTCATATGCTCATGCAACTTTGAGTTACGAAATGCCCTTTGGAAAAGCAAGTTTCGGGTCTTTTTTCTAAATTTGGACTGCGAATTCACAAGAATTTTCAGGTTAAGACGCGAGGGTTACGGGCTTCGCCCGAACCCCCGTCTCCGGAGCCTTTGGCTAAGCCTGAAAATTCTATCGGGACCCAGAGGGTACCCCCGCCCGCAAATTTAGAAAAAATACCGCGAAGGCATTTCGTAACTTAAAGTCATGCAAACAAAAGACTTATTTCGGTTTAAACCGGCACAATACCGAATCATTATATTATCTGGTTACACTGATCGTTGCACCTTGTTCGGCACTTGGGGCGCAAAGAGTTACTCGGCCGTTGGCACTTTTTGAAATATAATATCCGGTACCATCAGTTGATGAAACCGTAGGATCAATCGGCAAACTGGTTAAATATTTTTCACTGGCGGTCAACACCGTAAGCGCAACCCCGGTAGAACAAGTCCCAGTTGCGGCGGCTTTGCAAACTTGATTAGCTGCAACAAGGGCACAAGAACCCGTAGGAATCGTTGGCAAAGTTCCATTATTATCAATCGTATATTGATAAATAGCATTTAAAATAGTATTGACATCGGCCTTGCGCTGGGCGTTTCGAGTATCTCCTAATTGTTTGCTCGGATTAATGGCCAAAATGACAATGCCCGCTAAAATAGCGATAGCGGCAACGACGAGTAGAATTTCTAGAAGAGTAAAACCTGCTCGTGACATTTGACCTTTGACATTTAACATTTGACTTTTAACGCCTGACTGATTTGAAAATGGATTTTTCATAAGATTTATATTTACTTTGA
>JAHFKU010000004.1 GCA_023245195.1 Candidatus Staskawiczbacteria bacterium | reverse complement strand
AGAACCGTTAACCCAGGAATTCGTTGATTTTGCCCATGAAAATGCCAAGAAGATTTATGAAAAGGTAAATGAATTGGGAAGAGTTACTGGAAAAACTCCTCCAGATCCTGATACCTATGATCCTGTTTCTAATCCCAATGGATTGGGCAAGAAAAACGTACTCTGGGATTATTATATAATTAATGAGTTTAAAAAAAGTCCTTTCGAGAATGATTCTGAAAAGGAAAAGTTTTTCAGGGTAATTGCGAGGCTTTTATGACCAATTGATTCGAGGAGAAGTTTTCTGGACTTCTCTTTTTTCTTTGGCTTGACATTAGGTTTATTACGATTAGAATAAATAGCATTCGAGCCATGGTGGACTCGAATGCACAAGGAGGCTAGCTATGCCTGAAGTCAACGACGACCAATTCAGGGAGCGTTTAGAAACCAAATTGGAAGATTTTTGGGATCGCGCTTTCACTATTTTTCGTAGGTACAGAAAATTGTATAGCTATAAGGTGTTTACAGCGTTATCGTATGCTGTTGCTCAGGGAAAGGTTCATAAAGTATTAACTCGCTTGGAGTGGCACTATATGGACCACATTCAACACCATCACCCTGAAACCCTTGGCACCATAAAGATTCTTGGAGTAAATCCCACAGAAGAGGTGTTCCGAAAAATCTACAAGGACGTTCTAGAGCTTACGCTGGTTGAGTCAAGCGGGATTACCGCAGAGGCTTAACTTCTTGAAGGGCTACCTTTGATAACATCAAAATGTAGCCATTTTTTTTGCCAAAAAATAGAGATTTTGCTCAACCAACCATGAATATCTTGGCTATTGACTAAGGCCTTTAAAAGGACTATAATAAGCACAATTGTGAATAACCTGAAATTAGGTTATTCCAATGGGTATGTCAGTCCCATTTTGCGCTATAATAAGCTTATTTAAGTTAAAAATATGGCCGAAATTGAACATTTTAAAAAAGTTCGGGTTAAGCAAACCAAGGTTAAAATGGTTTTACCAGCAGTGGTAGTAGCAACATCCTTTTACTATTCGCTTTCTTTTACAGGAGGGATAGTAATAGGTTATGTGCTTTGCAAGATTTTTAGCCATTTTTTCGTCCATAACGGAAAAATCGATATGGTCTTTTTGGATTTTGGAAAATGGAAGATTCATGTGCACCATTGGGCTGTGGGACTTGTTTTATTAGCGATCGTATGGGTTATTGATCACTACTATTTGCCTACGTTTTTTGCCGGAGCTATTTGTGGAATCATTATCCAAGATATTTATGATTACAATGATTGGCATAAGGTGATAGTAAAAAATTCTGCAGTTGATGAAGTAAAAGCTTAAAAATATGTAAAAATGCCCCTTGAGCGGGGCATTTTTGGTAGAATTTGATGATTTGGAGAGGTGCCGGAGCGGCCTGGGGCGTGAAAAGGAATTATAATAAATTTAGCGGAGCGGATTAGAACAAGATTCAAGGCGCGAGGAGAAGAACGATGCCTTTGCGCATCGTTCTCGACAAGCAACGAAGAAGTTTGCCCTAATCCGCCCGCCCGACGGGAAATCAAAAAATAGCTAATTTCTGCGTTGCGACTTCGTCAACATAGCGCAAGGCTATGTTTCCTCGTCACGCCTTGAAATTATCTCATTTTTTGGTTTCTAAATTTATTATAATTCCTTTCCACGCCCCTAAACGGAATAGTTCGCTCGCCACAAAGCGGAGGGTTGGCAGAATGGCTAATGCGCTGGTTTCGAAAACCAGTGGGAGCAATCCCTTACAGGTTCGAGTCCTGTACCCTCCGCTTTTGGGCGAGTGAAAAAAACTATGGCTCGAAAGAGTCTCGTGGGTTCAAATCCCACCCTCTCCGCACGCTTTTTTACCTAAAATAATTTAGGTAAAAAAGTGTGCTTAAAAGATTTGAAGCCCGGAGCGCGGTGTGAGTTTGAGTCCGTCAAACAGCGGACGAAAGGCGAACACCGCGAGGGCAGGCCCGGAGGAAATTTTCGTTAGGAAATTTACCGGAGGGAAATCCCACCCTCTCCGCTCCAACAACAAAAAAGCCCATGAATTCATGGGCTTTTGTTTAGATAATCGTCTTATGCTATTCCCAGCGTAACTTTTGATTTGGCAATAATGTCATCAATGCTGGTGTTGGATTTGATCAGATATTCAAGGTGGTCAGATTCTTTAATGGAAGCCATGTAGTTTTCGTCTTTGATGTTTGTTAAAAAAATAATGGGCACACTGGGATTAGTTTCTCTTATTTTTTTGGCCATGCCCATGCCGTCAACTTTGGGCATCAACATGTCGGAAATAATCAAATCCGGCTTTTCTTTTTCTGCGGCCGCTATCCCCTCTTGGCCATTATGGGCCGTAACCACGGAAAACCCCGCAGTGGTGAATTTTTTTTCAAGAATAAAAACGAAGTCCTCGTCATCTTCTACAATCAGAATTTTTTTATTTATAGTGTCCATGGTACAGATTTAAGGTTTAACTACACGTTTTGAATGTTATCATTTCAGAAATAAAAATCAATAGGCTAAAGATGAGTTTCTATATTGGAGTAAAGGGATTTTGGTAGCTTCCATCTGGCGCGCCGCTCGGATTTTCTTGAAACATCTGTTGCTTTGCCTCTAATTCCTTTAAAACAGTTTGGAATTTGTCATATTCAAATTTAACCGCGCCTACGGGCATATCCTGTTTTTCTATTTGGATGATAATAACGTAATTATAAAATAAGAATATTCCCAGCATTATATCAAGAAAAACCAAAAATAGGATAATGGAAAAAGCGTGGAATCCCAAGACCCAGTGGATTTTCTGCAGCCGTTCTTTTTTTATGCCTACGATTTTCAGAAGATTAAACAACTTCATACATTTATTGTTTTGCAAAAACGTTTATTAAAAAAGTAGCATCAACTTTTCCCGAAGGAGAATTTTCAGCAGTAGCAACATTGGCGCCAGCGTTTTTGATCGCTATGCTTTGGATTTCAACCAGGTACGGCCCATTTTCCAGTTTTCTTGAAAAATCTAATATTTTTGTAAAATTTTCGCTGGCAAAAAGCTGGAATCCAACGACGCTCTGGTCTTTTGAGCCGCCCGCCAGTGAAACCTGCAGTTTGATGTTGGAATCAGAAGCGCTGGTTTCCAGAAATTTTATGAAATCAACCGGGTTTTTCGGGTCAATGAATAATTGGCCGATTTTTTCCAGATCGGGTTTGTAAACCTCGTATACCTTTTTGAAATTTTCTATTTCATCTGATTGTATTTTTAGGACCGCGGTATCATTTTTTTCTGAAAATAAATCTTGCGAGCTGTCGCTAATGCTTGATAATAGTGGCCAGATTAAAAACAATACCAAGGATAAAACAAGTAATCCAAAAATTACAGAAACTTTGAAGGTATTGTTTTTAAAAAATTGAATCATGGTTTTGGAGTTATTTTACTTCAAATGCTACGTTAAATTTGACGTCTTGCGGAGCTACCCAGCTTTCGGGCGAAAAGGACACGTTTTGGATCATAGCATTTTCTTGGATATTTTTTTGGAAAACCAATAGGCTGTCCCGTGTTTTGCTGAAGCCCGAAGCGGTAATTTTTATTTTCTGGTCTTTGCTTCTTATGACAGAGATGTTGGTCAGGTATAGGTTTTCGGGGCGCGCAATGCGCGATATTGTTTCTAGCACTTGGGTGATATAGGTTTCTTTTTTATAAAAAGGTTCAATCCTATCCAAAATTTTATCATTTTTTTGGATAATATCCTTAAATACCAAAAATTCAGGGGTTTGATATTCTTTTTCGGCTTGTTGCAGTAGGATTTTTTGGGAATTTATTTCTCCTAAAATATAAAATCGTATTGATAGTAAAATTAAAATAAAACAAAGCAGGGGAATGGTAATGGTTATTCCTAAAATTACGACTAACTTTTCCCTTTTTTGGGAAAGCAGTTTTATTTTTTCTTCTGGTGGCAGAAGATTGATCATAATTTTTTGCGAAAAATTTCTTACGCTGTACCCGCAGGGACTCCCCGCCGGTGCTTACGAATCCAAGCGAATTACGAATTTAGAATTAATTAATCATCGGTATTGTTCATCCCGCGCAACGCTAATCCCAAGGCGGTGGTAAAAGATAAAGAATCTTTATACATGGCATCAGTAGGTTTTTTTGAAGAAAGGTTAGTCCAAAAATCTCCAAGTTCTGCGCTAATCCCTAGTTTTTCTGAAAGGAGCTTGGGGAATCCTTTTAAGTTCACCCCTCCTCCGCACAGTAACAATTTTTCTATTTTATAATTAGAAGAAAGATGTTCGTGGGAAGCGTGGTCTTGGTAGAAGTTTATGTATTTTTTAATTTGCTGGGTTAGTTCTTCAAAAATAGGATTTAAGGCTTCTAAGATTTTCCCTGATTTTTGGTCTTTTTTTGGATTAGATACGTCGCATTTTACTTTAATTTTTTCGGCTTTATCCAAATCTATTTGTAGCGCTGTTGCCAGGGCTTGGGTTAATTGCTGGGAAGAAATCGGTAGGGAACAGGTAAATTGGATGGATCTACCGGCAAACACGATGAAATCAGTGGAAGTTTTTCCAAAATCAAGCAAGGCTATGGGGCGCTCGCTGACATCATTTTTTATCAAGGCCCTCGCAATAGCTTGCGATTCAACTTCGAATATGACAGGTATTAAGCCAGCTTTTTTTAAACATGAAACATAGGAATTAACGATCTTTTTTGGCGTTGCAACGATGAGTACGTCTAAGTGGTCAAGGTGGTCTTTAGTTGGTATGATTCTTTGAAAATCCAAATACACTTCACTCATCGGAAGAGGAATGTAATTTTCAGCTTCGTAGGGGACGGCTGAAACCAAGTCTGCCGCTTCCATTTTCGGCATTTGGATTACCTGCAAAAAAGATTTTTCTTCTGGCAGGGAAACGGCCACATATTTGGTTTTAATTCTTTTGCCTTTTGTATTTTTGCACAAAGCCCTGATGATTTTTGCCAAAGCATCTTCATTTTTAATCACTCCTTCTTCAATGATGCCCGGCTCTATCTCCATATGGTTGAAAGAATCCAAAACAAAAGAATTTTTTTTCTTTTTAAGGCTGACTAATTTCAGGGACCGGTCGCTAATGTCTAATCCGAATACGTCTTTTTCTAGGGTTAAAAATTTCAAGTTTGTTTTTAAATTAGGTATGTTTATAATATTATATCATTAAACAAAATTGGAATAAAATTCATTTTTATAATTAGGCTACGAAATACGAAATAAATACGAATATACGAATTCAAGACTGGTTATTCGTATATTCGTAAAAATTCGTATTTCGTAGCAAAATTACTGTTCTTGCCAACTAGTCACTTTCCAGCCGCCCCCCGGACCGCTGGAAAAAAAAGTGTCCGCTAAGCCGCTATCGTAAGTGACGGTTGAATTATTTTTTAATATTATTTTATAGCCAGTTACTTCTTTTACGGTAACATTATTGCTTAGCTCAACTGCGCCGGCACTCGTGTAAAATACTGCTCCTGTTGCATTGTTGCTGACGGTAATCGCATTATCTGATGCGTTAGTGGAAAGTACCAAAAGATAGCTTCCGGTTTGCCCTGATCCATTTAATACGACGCTATTACCAGAACTTATGAGCCCGTCAGATAAAATAACTCCGCCCAATGAGCCATAGGAAGTATCTAATTTTATCGTAGCACCATTGCCAGTGGTAATGTTGCCAGTCACATAAATAGTGCCGGTTATTTTTAGCGTGGCGTTATTTAAAAGAGTTAATGATCCGTTAATTTTAATCGGTCCTAGGGATTGGGTTCCATCAATTGTGGTATTGCCCAAGGTTCCAGCGCTGGCTGCTGCGGTTTTCCATTCATCTATTTGGCCTTGGGAAATTGGCAGGGCTTGAGTTGGAATTTCGCTCGACTGGCTGGTAGTAGTTCCTCTGATAGTGCAAGTATGGGATCCTCCAGTAACGTAGGTTAAATTTTGGACGCTTGCAGAAGACAGGCAACTATAGGTCAATGCGTTTCCTCCTACATAGACATCTTTAACGCTGTGCCCATTGCCGGCAATAATAACGTCATTGTCAATGGTTCCGGAACCAGTAATATTTCCATTAGAAAACACATTGCCTTGGACTTTGCTTCCATTGTTCATTACCAATCCTCCGCTTCCTACTTGTGCTCCATAGCGAAAAGAAATCCCATCGCTGTCGATGGCATAAACCACTTGGGTTGTTTTAATGAGCCCATTATTATTCCCCTGTGAATTGATAGTCCTTGAGCCACCCAAAAGGGCTGGGATAATCACATCAGCCGTTGAATTATTAATAGTGAAAGTATAATTTAAAGGTGCCATTTGGGGATTGTTTTTTAAGCGCATTAACGAATCTTCAATTCCGGCCTGGGCAGTATAATATGACTGGGTTGCGTTGATGGCATTGGTTGAAATTTTCTGCCGGGTGGATATTAAAACGCTCATGGTCATGGCGAGGCTTAGCAGGAAAATTAAAACTAAAAGCGTATTAAGGGAGGCAACAAAGCCCCGCTGCTTCATAGAACATGCCTGCCCGCCAAAGCCTTGGCGTAGGCGGGGGACATTTACCCAGTTAAACAATTTCGCCTTTGCGAAATTAGCCTTCAGGCTGTTTAACCGGGTAAACATGGAACAAATCTTTTGCCCCGCTTTTTTTATGTTTTTTTTGTTATGTGTTATGTGTTCCATGGTATGTGATTTAATTGTTTCTCAAAGCAGCCGTTGATGTGAAGCTGACCGATGGTTGAACCCCATTAATGGCATTGTTGTAGCGCATGGTTGTGCTTATTTTAATTGATGTGGATCCATTCGTGGAAATTTGATTAAAAGCTAAACTGCTTACCTGGATGGCGTCATCGGTAATATATATTGGATTTTGTCCGTCTTTTTTAAAACAGACACGATTATCGCAGATAAAAAAATCAATGTAAGATGTGGTTTCGCCGGTTGGCACATACTTGGAAGTTTCCAAAGAAAGCTGGCTGGCAGTAGTTGTGGGAGTATAAATGCTTTTGGCAGCGGCAATTTCGTAGGTCATTTCTTCTAAAACTCTCCTGGCGTTTTCCAAAACTTCCCGGTCGCCTTTGGACTGGTTATTTAAGTTGGTAAAGTAAATAACCACCGAACTGACCAGTAAGGCAATGAGAGATAAAAGACCAAGGTAAATAATGACTTCTATAATGGAAAAACCTTTTTGCAAACATTTTCTATTTTTATAGTTCATTGTTGTTAAATGTTAATGGTCAATGGTTAATTGTCCAACTATTTCCAGTTAGTAAAATAGCTTATCAGCTGTAATGTTTTGCCCGGCCAAGTTACGGTAGCAGTAGCTTTTTTGGTATTGGGGTCGTCGTGGGAGGCATTATAGGTGCTTTCGATATTTTGAGTTGATGGATCGCGGGAAGCTTTATCAAAAACTATTTTTCGGGTAAAAATGCCGGTGGTTTCCGTTCCAGAGGTCAAAACCCATCTATTGGGAGTTATGCTGGTGTCTAGTGCAAAATAATAGGGACTGGCGCTGCCGGTATTAACGGTGCCCAAGCCATTAGTTGACCAGGTTGTGCCATCTCTAAAGCTTCTGACGGTTTCCATTGATTCTCGCAATAAAAAATTAGCTTGGCTGCTATTTCTGATAGAAGTAGAATTTTTAATTGCCAGCGTGCCGACATCTAAAATAACCGCAAAGGCGACGCCAATGATCATGATGGCGATGAACGCTTCTAAAAGCAGAGAACCCCGTTGAACATTTGACATTTGACCCGCCTGCGCCAAGGCTCTGGCGGGCAGGCATTTGACAGGTGAAAATCCAGTTTTATTTTTTTGTTTTTTTTGGTTCATTTTTGTTAAATGTTAATGGTCAATGGTTAATTGTCGCCTGTTATTGCCAGGTAAAATTACCAACATAAATTGAATGGTGGTCGGTGGCGCTTCCGTTGGCGGTATATTCTGCCAGCGTGCCAGTATTATCTGCCGATAATTGTATGGTTAGTGTTTTATTATTAAAGCGCATATCCCGGAAAACAGAAAATTGGGTATCGGAATTATTGAGTCTTAAGGTGTGAATAGTTATAGTTTGATTTGATCCGGCAACACTCGTAGTACCAGTCCATTCGAATTGGCCATTATTTAAATATGAACTCATAGGTATCGTAACGGTTGTAGATCCATTGAATGTTAGTATGATGTTTTCCGTAGCCGTATTAATAACTCTGCTATAGGTAAAATCTACATGCCGCGAATCTTTTACTCTGGCGCTGTCAGAAGCTGCGGATGAATTATTAAAACTGGAATTGCCGAAAGCATCAATGTAAATAGTTTTTGTCTGGCTGTGGTCGTCTTTTAATCTCAACGATATATCGCCCGGATTTTGAGTAGTGCCGGTTATCCTATTAAAAACCACTTCGTTTCCTCCGCCAAGATTTATAGCATAAAATTCAATGGTGTTTGACAGGGGATAGGTTTGGTCAAATGAGCTGGTTCTTGAAGCATAACTTGATCCCTTAAATATGGTGTACTGATGAGGGTCGGCTGTAGTGTTAAAGTACACTCCATATTGGCTATTTCCTTCAGAAGAAAGCGTTCTGTTTTGAGCCAGTTTTAACGCATTTATTACCTCTTCTGAAGCGTTGTTGACTGGAGGATTTTTAACCAGTAACACCACGCTTGCAACAGACATTGCCAATAAAATCACTAAAATAGTTATTACGACCATTAATTCAATAATGGTGAATCCCTTGTCATGGAACATGCCTGCCCGCCAAAGCCTTGGCGCAGGCGGGGAACATAAAACATGGAACAAACTAAAATTTTTCTTGTTACGTGTTATGTGTTTCATGTTTTATGTTATATGGATTTGAGCGATGAATACATCGGTTCGATGACCGAAATGGCAAAAAAGGCGACTACCAGCCCCAAAAACACCAGTAAAATCGGCTCAATAACAACCGAAAAGTTTTTAGTTTCTTCCAGCACTTCTTGTTCGTAAAATTCTGATAATTTTTTTAGTACCACCGAAGTTTTTCCGGTTTCTTCTCCGACCTCCATCATATCAATCGCGCCAAAAGGGAAAATATTTTGATGCGATCTTAATGCGCTAGATAATTTGTCTCCTTTTTTCACTTTCTCAATAGATTGATTTAAGGCATTTTTAAAATAGATATTGCCAACCGTTGCTGAAGTAATTTCTAATGATCTTACCAGTGATATTCCGGAAGCATTTAACGAACTTAATGAACGGATAATAATGGCCGAATTAGCCTTTTTTATGAAAGGAGATAAAAGAGGAAATTTTATTAAAAAAGTGTCTCTGGCCCATCTGCCGCTATGGGTTTTCATTGCCAGAAAAAAAAGATAACCCAATAAAAAGGGCATCAGCATGATTACATACCAGTAATGCTGGGAAAACGCTCCAAGCCAAATTAAAATCCGGGTATAAATGGGCAGGGGAATATTCATTCCTAGTAAAAAGGCAGAAAATTTTGGCAAGACAAAGGTTGATACCACGGCTCCAATGCCACCCATGACGATTAAAATAATGCAAGGATAAATCAAGGCCCCCCTGATTTTGGATTTTAATTCATGGTCTCGGTCCATGTGGGTGGATAAAATTTCAAAGACGCTTTCGAGGGTTCCAGATTCCTCTCCGATTTTTACCATGCTCAAGAAAAAATCATTAAATACTTTGGGGTACTTGGTCAAAGAATCAGAAAACCCTTCTCCTTTATTTAACCGTACATTGATATCAAGCATCATGTCTTTAGTCTTTTGTTTTTTGGCTTGGGCAGACAAAATAGAAAAAATTTTCACCAAAGAAAGCCCGGCGCCAAACATGACCCACAAGTTTCTGGTCATCATGATTTTTTCGGTGGCCGAGATGCCAAAAGACGGGAGAGAAAACGAAAAGGCATGCTTTTTTCGATCTTCTTCAGATACGGCTTTAACTAAAAGCATATTTTCATTTTTCAAACTGGAAGCAAGCTGTTGGACATCTTTGGCAAAAATGGTGCCAGTTTTGGTCTGTCCGTCAAAAGATTTAGCGGTATAAAAATAGTTAGGCAAAATTTTAGCTACGAAATACGAATTTCATACGAATATACGAATACAAACCTCATTTTGATTCGTATATTCGTAACTATTCGTATTTCGTAGCGATTTATTCCGTGATGACGCGTAAAATTTCTTCAATTGAAGTTAATCCCTGCGCGGCTTTGACAAATCCGTCTTCAATCATGGTCCGCATTCCCTCTTGAATGGCCTGATTGGCAATTTCTTTGGTGCTGGATTTTTTAATAATCAAATCTCTGATGGGCTCTGATATTTTCAGTACCTCTACAATGCCCAGCCGGCCTTTGTATTCTTCATTAGAATCCTTGCCCGACTTTGGGCGGTAAAATTCAATATCTTTAATGGTGGCTTTTGGCTTTAGAATCTCTTCGTCTTTTAGAATTTGTAAAATCCGTTCCATGTCGCAGTGTTTTTGCAAGTTTTTTAACTGGTCATCGGTTAAGGTATATTTTTCAGTTGCCCCTGAAAATTTTCGAGCCAGGCGCTGGGCAATAATCAAATCCAGCGTTGATGAAACTAAAAATGGTTCAGCCTTCATATCAATTAATCGCGGGATAGCGCCGGCGGCTTCGGTGGTGTGCAGGGTAGAAAGCACCAAGTGTCCCGTAAGCGCGGCGTTAATAGCCAGGCCCGCGGTTTCATCGTCTCGGATTTCTCCAACCATGATAACATCCGGATCTTGCCGCACCAAAACGCGTAATCCCGCCGCAAACGTGAGTCCTATTTGGGCATTAACTTGGGTTTGGTTGACCCGTGGCATCCGGTATTCAATCGGGTCTTCTACGGTGGAAATATTAATTTCTGGAGTGTTTAAAATATCCATCATGGCATACAGGGTGGTGGTTTTTCCGGATCCCGTAGGCCCGGTAATTAAAATCATTCCTGAAGATTTATTCAAGCTGTCTTTGATTTTTTCCAAAACTAATCCGGAAAAACCCAATTTTTCCAAATTAGTAGCTTTGGTGTTTTCAGCCAGAAGCCTCATCACAATTTTTTCGCCATTAAAAACTGGCAGTATAGAAACCCTGACAGAATACTTAAAATCTTCGGTTTCAATTTTAAATCGGCCGTCCTGGGGCAGGCGATGTTCGTCAAGTTTTAAGTTAGAAAGAACTTTGATGCGGGCCACTACGCCAAGGATCGTGCTGATGGGAAGGGTCATCACATCGTGTAGTATTCCATCAATTCTGTAACGGACAACCACTTCTTTTTCTAGCGGTTCAATATGGACGTCTGATGTTCCCTGTAAAATAGCGTGTTTTAACAAGGTGTCTACGATTTTTATGATCGGTACTTCTTCTGAGGCTTTTTTTACTTCTTCTTTGCCCCCTAAAATATCCCACTCTTTGATGTGTTTGATTTCTCCTCCTCCTTCTTCTTCTTTGTCTTGGATAATATCCTTAAATTCCGTTTCCAGGGTTTTTTGATATTGGGACAAGGCGCTTTTTATGCCTTCCGGGGTGGTGAGCCTTGGTAGTATTTTGATATCAGGAATGGTTTTTTCTATGAATTTGATGATCCTTAAATCTTCGGGGTCAACCATAGCTACTTCAAGATCATTCTCTCTTTTTTTAAAAGCGATAATGTTGTGGGCTCTAGCAATCGATTGGGGAATAATATTTAAGGTATCCAGGGGAATGATTTCATTTTCTAAATTGATAAAAGGAATTCCCAGCAAATAAGCCTCTATCTTTATTAGTTCTCTTTGGGTTAGTAATTTTTCGGAAATTAAAATCTCTCCAACATCTTTTTTGCTAGCTTTGCTGGTTTCAAGGACTTTGGCAAATTGGTGTTCGTCAATTAAGCCGGCTTCCAGGATAAATTTTAATAATTTTTTAGGGTCAACCTTCATAATTTAGCTACGAAATACGAATAGCATACGAATATACGAATGCAAAACGTCGTTCTAATTCGTATATTGGTAAATATTCGTATTTCGTAGCGACAACTCAATTGTACCATAAACAAAAATACAATTAAAAAATCTGGTGTGGAAAACAAATTATCATCTGGTTGAACGAGACGTTGAATTTTGAGGGGGATTGAAGTAATATGATGGCATGGTTAAAAAACAAGCGAAGCGAAGCCCTGTAGCGAAAACGAAATTTTCTGCTATCGGGGCCAAAAAAACAGTGGAACAAACATGGCAGCGACCTCCCGTCGTGGTGGTTTTAGGTCACGTGGATCATGGTAAAAGTTCGCTTTTGGAAGCCATTAAAGATTTTTCCGCCGAAGGCGGACCAGCCTCTGGCTGGAATATTACATCTAACGAATCAGGGGGAATTACCCAGCACATCGGCGCCTATGAAGTTGAAGTAGAATCCAAGGAAGCCGCCTCCGCCAAGGCTACGGCGAGCCAAAGAAAAATTACCTTTATTGACACCCCCGGTCACGAGGCCTTTTCAGCCATGCGTACCCGTGGAGCTAGTGTTGCTGATATTGCTCTCTTGGTGGTAGATGCTGCTCAAACCGTCCAGCCTCAAACCAAAGAGGCTATTATGGCTATAAAAAAAGCTGAAATTCCCATGATTGTGGTGCTTAATAAGGTAGATTTACCAACGGCTGATCCGGAAAAAATCAAGCGGGAATTGGCTAAAATTGATATTTTAGTTGAATCGATGGGCGGGACTATTCCATCGGTAGAAGTTAGCGCCCGCGAAAAAACCGGCATCGACGAATTGTTGGAAATGATTTTGTTGGTTTCTGAATTGCAAGAACTGACAGGCGACTTAAAAGTGCCGGCAGAAGGCCTAGTGATAGAATCTTACATGGATAGTTTGAAGGGCCCTATTGCGACGGTGATCGTTGAAAAAGGCACCTTGCACGCCAAAGATATTATTGCGACCGATTTGGCTTTGGCAAAAATCAAGCACTTACGGGATTTTGCCGGGAAAGAAATAACCCAAGTTCTGCCCAGCCAGCCGGCGGTAGTCTTGGGATTTGAAAAAGTGCCGGGTGTCGGGGAAAAATTTAAAAGCTATAAAACCGAAAAAGAAGCTGCTATCCATTTGAAAGCAGAAGTTTCAAAGAGAGAAATTAATACCACTGTCCTCGAAATGGTTGGCGATAAAAAAGTCGTAAATGTTATCCTAAAAGGGGATGTATTCGGTTCTATTGAAGCCATTGAAGGAATGTTAAAAAATCTTCCGCAAGACCAGGTGGTACTTAGAATTTTAAAAGTAGAAGTGGGCGACATTAACGAAACCGATGTTAAGTTAGCCGAATATTCCAAGGCTATTATTATTGGTTTTCGAGTGAAAATAACCCCGGGAGTCATGCAAATTTTAAGTAAAGATGCCACTAAACGAGTAAGGATAAAAACCTTTGATATTATTTACGAATTAATCCAAGAGATTAGAAATGGCATGGAAAAATCACTGGAAGCCGAAACTGTGCGTAAGGATATCGGTAAAATCAAAGCTTTAATTATTTTCTTTGCCGAAAAAAACCGCCAGATTGTGGGCGGTAAAATCACTGAAGGTGAAATTAAAAAAGGATTAAAGCTTGATGTTATGCGGGGTACTGAAAAAGTAGGCGGTGGCAGAATTATCAATTTGCAAAGGGACAAAAAAGATATGGATTTACTGAAAAAGGGCGACGAATGCGGAATTTTATTTGAAGGTAATGTTAAAGTAGAAGCCCAGGATATTTTGGTGGCGTACGTGGAAGAACGGCAGAAAGGGGTTTTGTGACGAATTAACACGAATTAAAAAACGAATGAACACGAATCACGGATAGCCATTGTCGTCATTGCGAATTTGCTATCGCCAACTATGGCCTTTAGCCGCGAGCAGGAGCGTGGCGGGAAGCAATCTTGTTAAAAAACTTTGCAATAAAAAAGCCCGCAACTTTGAAGGGTTGGAGCCGAGATCTAAAAGATCCTTTAAGATCCCCTATTGAGCAAATGATTGAATTACAGATCGGATTTTTTCAAGGGCTTCTTTTTTGATTCGAATAATTACTTCCTTGGGTATTCTGGTTATTTTACTAATCCGATTCGGAGTGTAAGCTTTTCCTTTGAGTCCAAAATTTAAGGTAATAACTTCTTCTTCGGTTTGGTCAAGAAACTTAAGAGCATCTTTGACTTTGGAAGCGTCTTTAATGCCAAGCACGTTAAGGAGCCTTTCCATAACTCTCTCCTTGGAAAAGGGAAGATAGTTCTGGTTAATTATAACTGTAGAATATAAATTGTCAATAAACGGCTATACATGTCTAACCGTCTAGAAAAAGTGAATTCTCTTTTGGAACACGAAATCAGCAACATTATCGTGCGGGATTTTAATTTTCAAGAATCTTTAGTCACCTTAACTCGCGTTGATGTCACGCCTAATTTAATTGAGGCCAAAGCCTATATTTCCGTCTTGCCGGAAGACAAGACGGATCAAGTAATTAAGACATTAAATAGGGGGGTCTATGATATCCAGCAAAAAATAAATAAAATGCTCAATATGCGGCCGATCCCTAAAATCAAGTTTGTAAAAGACGAAATAATCGCCAAAGCCGCCAAAATTGAAGAGCTGTTGGAGAAAATAAAGGAAGTTGAAAAATAGGCAAAAAATGCTAAGATGAAAATGAATTTGGCGCCGTAGCTAAGTAGTAAAGCAAAGGTCTGCAAAACCTTTATACGTGGGTGCGATTCCCACCGGCGCCTCAAGATTGACAAAATAACGCCCGGGTGGCGAAACTGGCAAACGCACATCACTTAAGATGATGCGCCGCAAGGCTTGCGGGTTCAACTCCCGCCCCGGGCACATTTAAAAAATCTGAGACACAAGTCTTGGATTTTTTTATGTACAAAATTTTCCCATCAAGCTTAGTTATTTTGTAATTCAATTCTAGTTAGGACATTTAAGATTTGCATCATTTTTCAAGCCCGTGGTATAATGATTCAAAGTAAATAAAAATAATAATTATTTGATTTTAAAAATTGCCAAGCCAATTTTTTAAAAATAATTATTATAAAAAAATTATGGACGTGAGTTTTCTTAAACAGAAAAAGAAACGTACATTTGCGCGCACCACATTTTTGGCAGCATTACTAGGGCTGTCTTTTGTTTTTATTTTCAGTCCTTTTCAGATAGCGCAAGCGGCACTGGCAATTGATCCTTCTACTCCGGCTAGGACCAGCGGCAGTGATCCCCGCACGACGGCTTCATTTAGTCCGCCGGCAAATTCTCTGCTCTTGGCCATGGTATCTTCTGATTCAGCTTTAGGTTCAAATCCTACGATCGCTATAACTAATAATGGAGCGGCGCTCACTTGGAACCTTATTGCCGAACGAAGTAAGGGAGATACCGGTGCGCAAGATGGAGAAGCCAGCGCCTTTTATGCAATCTTGCCTACGGCTCGAACTGGAATGACCGTTACCGCAACTATCACTGATCAAAATCAACGAATATCAATTAAGGTCTATGTTATTACCGGGCATAATCCTGTAAGTCCTATCGGCGCCGTAGGCGAGGGTAGTTCTACGACCAATAATATTACGCCAATCATCTATACATCTACAACGGCTGGTTCATTGGGTTTTGGCGTATCAAATGATTGGAGTGCCGCCGGCCTTCCCACTTCCACTGATCAAAAAGATGCCTTTACCTTGGCAGGATATATTTCTGGTTTGAGTGCCTATAAATCGGCTTCAACTTCAGTTGTCGGAACCCCAGTTACCATCAATTTTGATGCTGCCGGAACCGGAGCCGTTCAATGGAATTGGGTGGGATTTGAAGTAAAGCCAAATGGTCCCCCTGACACCACCCCACCCACCGTTTCCCTCACCGCTCCCCTTGATGGTTCTACCGTTTCGGGAAGCACTGTTACCGTTTCTGCTAACGCCTCCGACAACGTCGGCGTCGTCGGTGTCCAATTCAAGCTTGATGGAGCTAACTTATCAACCGAAGACATCACCAGTCCCTATTCCATCACCTGGAATACCACGACTATCACCAATGGATCCCATGTCCTAACTGCCGTTGCCCGAGATGCCGCTGGAAATACGGCCACCGCTACCAATGTGAATGTGACCGTAAGCAACCCTCCTCTTATTTCAGGAATTTCTGCAAGTTCAATTACACAAACTTCAGCGCTCATTAATTGGACCACCAATGTTCCCGCAGATTCTCAAATTAATTATGGCACGGTATTGCCCTATGATTCCTCTACAGTTCTTGATCCAGCATTAGTCACTTCTCATTCTCAATTACTTAGCGGGCTTGTTGAAAATACTACCTATCATTATCAAGTTTTATCTCGTGATGCAACAGGAGTATTGGCGAGTTCATCAGATAATACTTTTACTACGCTTCCGCCCCCTGACACTACTCCGCCTACAGTCTCTTTGACGGCGCCTCTTGATGGGACAACAGTGAGTGGAAGTATCAGCGTTTCAGCAACCGCCTCTGACAACGTCGGCGTCGTCGGTGTCCAATTCAAGCTTGATGGAGCTAACTTATCAACCGAAGACATCACCAGTCCCTATTCCATCACCTGGAATACTACTGCTGTCACCAATGGATCCCATGTCCTAACTGCCGTTGCTCGGGATGCTGCAGGGAATACGGCTATCACAAGCGATGTTAGTGTGATGGTTAATAATCCTCCCATTATTTCGGGAATTAATGTCGCTTCAATCACTTACAATTCGGCTGTTATTTCTTGGAATACGAATGTTCTCGCTGATTCTCAAATAATGTATGGCACGACGATTAATTACGATTTATCAACAACACTTGATACAACTTTGATAACTTCTCATTCGCAGACATTAAGCGGGCTTGTTTCTAGTACTTTGTATCATTATGAAATACTATCTAAGGATGGTAGTGGTGTGCTAGCAGTTTCTTCTGATGGCACTTTTACTACTGCGGCACCCCCCGACACCACCCCGCCCACCGTTTCCCTCACCGCTCCCCTTGATGGATCTACGGTGTCAGGAAGCGCCGTCACGGTTTCTGCTAGTGCCTCCGACAACGTCGGCGTAGTTGGGGTGCAATTCAAGCTTGATGGGGCTAGTCTGGGAGTCGAAGATACTACTTCGCCTTATTCTATTAGTTGGGATACAACCACCACATCCAATGGATCCCATGTCCTAACTGCCGTTGCCCGCGATGCGGCTGGAAATACGGCTACCGCTGCCAATGTGAATGTAACGGTAAACAATACCGATACTACCCCGCCGATAATTTCTTCGGTTGCGGCATCTTCAATTACCACTACCGGCGCAACGATTACTTGGACAACCAATGAAGCCTCTGATAGTCAAGTAGAATATGGCACCACTATTTCCTATGGATCATCATCAGCGTTAAATGTAAGCTTACTAACAAGTCATTCGATTTCTTTAGGTGGGCTGGCCGCATCAACCCTTTACCATTATCGTGTTAAATCACGTGATGCCGCGGGTAACTTAGCCACTTCCGGAGATGTTACATTCACAACGACCGCAACTGGAACCGCACTAACCGTTAATGGTTCTCAAAAATTCCAAACCATAGATGGTTTTGGTACGAATATCAATTCTCTTAGCTGGAACAATGATAATTCTGCTGCCGCTATAGATATGTTAGCCGACACCATGGGCCAAACTACTTGGCGAGTGGTTTTTGATATGGAAGATTGGGAATCAACGAATGATAATGCCGATCCCAACACCCCAAATTGGACTTACTACAACGCGCTTTATTCAAACACTAAATTCCAGAATTTATGGGGCACGCTTCACTACTTAAATCAAAAAGGGTTTAATTCCACCATTGCCTTAAGTTTCATGGGGATAACACCGTCATGGATGGGAGGAGCCACGATTAATACAGCTCAAGAAGACGAAGCCGTGGAAATGATTACCACCTTGGTGTATTACGCACGAAATACCGCCAATGTCCAATTTGGCATGTTGGATCCCTTTAATGAATCAGATTGGGGCCACAATGAAGGACCAACCCTTAGTTCCACGCAGTATGTGAGACTGCTTCATAAAATTTCGGATAAATTGGATACTATGGGCCTTGGCGATATCCGCTTCATGGGACCTAATACCGCCGATGTTAATTCTGGGGTAAATACTTACATGCCCGAAATGATGGCCGATAGCGTGGTGGTTAATAAAACGGATCACTTTGCTTTTCATAGTTATTCAAGCAGCACGGGCGGAGCCGATAATGCCATCAAAAATTCTGCCTATCCCAATAAAAATTTCTGGATGACAGAATATACTACTGCCACCGATGCGTTTTCTTTGCTGGCTGGAAACCCTTCGGGCCTGATGATTTGGGAAGGTTTTGATAGCGTATTTAACCACGCGATTTTAAATGGTTTTGGTTCTGCGCCTGGCAATGATGATAGTTTCGGTCCAGCTCCCCTAGCCTATAATAGTTTGACGCATACCTACACCCCCCGTTTAGGATTTTACCAGAATGAACAAATTTTCAAATTTGTTCCGCCAGGATCAGTTCGCATCAGTGCCGTAGAATCAAATGGCAATGTGACTGAATATGCGTTTTACAACCAAACCAATGGAAGATTTACCATTGTTGGACAAAATACGGGAAGCGCTGTAACCTTTAACACGACTCTGCAGAACTTGCCTTCTCTAACTGCATTGGAATTCTATAAAACTGATTTATCGTCTAATTTCCAAAAAGGAAGCGATATAGCCGTAAGTGGCAATGCATTTTCTTTTGTAGCTCCTGCCAATAGCGTCTTTACTCTAACGGGTTTGGCTTTCATTGATGCTATTCCTCCTTCAAATCCCGGTTCTTTGGCTGGTAGCGGAAATATTGGAAATGCCGTATTAACTTGGAGTGCTGCTACCGACAACATTGGTGTTACCGCCTATAACATATATCGTTCTACAGTTTCTGGTTTTACGGCTGCTCCAGCCAATAAAATCGGCCAAACCACAGGTTTGACTTATACTGATTTTGCCCCGGCCGGCACATATTACTACCTGATAACGGCCCAAGATGCCGCTGGCAATATTGGTCCTGTCTCAAATGAAGCCTCTGCCATTATCACCAGCGATACCACTCCTCCTACCGTTTCTTTGACCGCGCCTCTTGATGGAGCAAACGTAACCGGATCGATTACGGTTTCTGCCAATGCCTCTGATGATGTTGGCGTAGCCGGTGTTCAATTCAAGCTTGATGGCAATAATCTGGGGACTGAAGATACGGTAAGTCCCTATGCTATTTCCTGGGACAGCGCCACAACTACCAATGGAAGCCATGTGTTAACCGCTGTTGCCAGAGACAATGCCGGCAACACCGCTACGGCCATTATCGTTAATGTGACGGTAAATAATGTTGCCGCGCCCATTAATTTGGTGCAAAAATTTTCCAATATTACCAGTGGCGCTTCGTCGTTAGCTACTACCTTTACCTCTTCCGTTACGCAAGGAAACTTTATCTTAGTCACGGCCTCGGGTTGGCCAAATGGAGGCACGATAGCAGTAACTGATAGCAGAGGAAATGCCTATACTCGGGCGGGCAATATCCAGCTAACTTCAGGTAATTCTTTTACCGCCATTTTTTATGCTAAAAATGTTATTGGAGGAACTGATACCGTAACCTTAAGTAATGGGGTTTCGGGTACTCAACTGTCAGTAACCATTTCAGAATTTTCCGGAGTTGATCGAGTTTCACCTCTTGATAGCGTAGTTGGAGTTTCGGGTTCTGGTACAACTCCTTCATCTGGTAATTTGACTCCTACGGTAACCGGAGATTTGGTTATTGGAACCGGCACCCACGATGTCAGCAATATTGTTACCAGTCCCGGTTCAGGTTTTACGATGTTGGCTATTGCTACCGAAGAGGGAACTTCTCATCAACCTTTGGCAACGGAATACAGGGTGATTAATAATACTTCTCCCCTGCCAGCTAATTTCTCATTATCATCTGGCGGCCCATGGGCGCAAATAGGAGCTTTATTTAAAGCAGCCAGCCAGTAATTAAAAACCCGCGCCGAATGGCGCGGGTTTTTAATTTTTTTAGCTTTCTAATATTTCTACGCTGACATCATACTTAGCTCCAAAATTCTTTGCCTGGCTATACTGGGGAAACCATATATCAAGATGGTTGTTTCCCATTCTGGCATGCATCCTGTCTTCCACCGTGAAAATTTTATCACCGTATAATTCAGGAATTTTTACTTTGGTTCCAAACGGTAATTTATTGTTTGCAATAATTCCGTCGGCAACATGCTTTCCTGAAGCCGTAAGAAAAGGGGTGTCGTCAGTTTGGTCAGGGGTGCTTGAGTAAGCGGTAACCAACATTTTTACCGTTTTTACGGTTACATAAGGAAATGCAGATCCTGTATAATGGCCATTTGGCGTATCTATCGCTAGGCAGTAGTCGGCTTGCGAGTCGTTTGATTGGGCATCAACTACTCCAGGAAAAGCTATGGCACACAGTAATCTTAACGAGATAAAACCTATGACTAACAACCTATTTACTAAGGATTTATACATAAAATTAGGGTTTACCCGGTTAAATAATTTGCTTCGCAAATTAGCGTAAAGCGCTATTTAACTGGGTAAATAATATGTCTAATCTAGGTGCTTTTAACAAAAAACTCCATCTCTGGAGGATACCCTAATACTAGCATATTCAAGCGACCTTGTCAATAGTTAGACCATAGTTATCCACAGGTGTCAATCTTGCCAAAAACCACCAAAAAAGGCCTGATTTTCAGGCCTTTTTGGTGGTTTTTGAAGTGGGCGAGCGGAATGCAAACCTAGAACCCTCTGGGTTTTTTCAAACCCCTCGGTTTGAAGAATTTCGCCACGGGAAAAATACTTTTTCCCGACCCCTTTTGCGGTTCGATTCCGCTCGTCAAGATAAAAAAACAACCCAAAGTAAATTTGGATTGTTTTTTATCTGAGCGGGCGAGCGGAATCGAACCGCCATCTCGTCCTTGGCAAGGACGTATAATAGCCACTATACCACGCCCGCATTTTTGAATGTTCCTGTGCCGCGGGGGTGAATCGAACACCCGACCAATCGCTCTTCAGGCGAATGCTCTACCACTGAGCTACCACGGCAGGTTGCTCGGTGCGCGATGTAGGAGTCGAACCTACGGCCCCCCCGGTGTAAACGGGATGCTCTGGCCACTGAGCTAATCGCGCCTAATTATAGTTGAATTGGTGCGCGGGACAGGAGTCCGCCCCGTTTCGCGGGACTAGAACCAATCGTCGCTACACTCCTCTTTCAAAACCCTCGGTTTTGAAGTATTTCCTACACGGGGAAAATCCTTTTCCCCGACCCCCTTTGGGGTTCGCCTCCTTTTGGTGCGCGGGACAGGAGTCGAACCTGCATGCCCTTTCGAGCGCTACCACCTCAAGGTAGTGCGTCTGCCGTTTCGCCACCCGCGCACAATTTATATATTTCCTTCCGGTTTTTCTGTAACAGTTTCTGAAGTAGTTTCTGTAGGAGTTTCCATAACTGGTTCTGGCGCAATGGCCACGGCTAAATCTTTGTTCTTTAATTTTCCCTTAGCTCCCTTGGCAGTTCGCAAGTAATACAACTTTGATCTTCGCACCTTGCTTGATTTTACCACTTCTATTTTTTCTATGCTTGGGGAATGCACTGGAAAAATTCTTTCTACTCCAACTTGATCAACTACTTTTCTTACCGTAATCATGCTTGAAATGCCCTTGCCATGTTTTCTGGCAATAACCACACCTTCAAATACTTGGATTCTTTCTTTATCCCCTTCTTTAATTTTTTGGTGTACTTTAATAATATCGCCAGGGCGGATGTCTGGCATCTTTTTTTCTTGGGCTTTATTGAATGCTTGTAATTTTATTGACATAAAATTTGAATCTCGTATCTTGTAGCTGGAAGCTGGAATGGAATTTGGAATATTGGGTGTGGATAAAATTCTATATTCAAGATTCCATTCAAGCTACAAGCTTCTAGCTTCTAGATTCATAATAATTGTTTGTAATTCTTCAGGTAATTCTGATGTAAATTCCTTAATTTGACCATCTAATAATTGTATTTTCAAGTATGAAGCATGTAAAAATTGTCTTTGTAATCCTTCTGGTGTTGGCGAATCTTTAAAGCCATACATTTTATCACCCGCAATCGGATGATGGATATAGGCTAAATGGCATCTTATCTGATGTTTTCGTCCGGTTTTTATTTGCACTTCCAATAGAGTGTAATTTTCAAACCGTTGTAGTACCTTGTAGTCAGTAATCGCTTCGCGCAAGTCTTTTTTACCTTTGTATTCTAGCGAATGTGCCGCTTGCTTGCGCGGATCGGATTTGGCTCTGCCGATTAGGGTATGAATAGTGCCTTGATCGTCTTTTACCGCCCCGGTTGCTAAGGCCAGATATTTCTTTACTACCTCTCTATTTTTAAACTGTTTTTGCAAAAAAATCAAGGCTTCTGGTGTTTTCGCGATCAAAAGTATACCTGATGTATCTTTATCTAGCCTATGGACAATTCCGTGCCGTGGCGCTTCGCCGACGTTTTTCAATTCCGGATATAGATGAATTAATTCATCTATGAGGAATTGTCCTGAGCCTGTCGAAGGATTGCCTTCATTAAACACAATAATCCCCGCAGGTTTATCGACTACCAGCACATCACTATCTTCGTAGATTATTTTTAGGTCCATAATTATTTTTCAAGATCAAAACAATTTTTGGGATTTTGCCAATTTTTTAATGACAACTCAATGTTTTTAAATAGCGACGTGGGTAAGTTGTTCAAATCATACCAATCCCACGATTCACACTTTTCGGGTTCTAGCACTTTTGGCTCACCCGATTTCCAGTCAGCCGTGAACATTACGTGAATATTATGATATGGGCCGGTGCCCTCCATAATATTAACAATCGAATGAAACTTAATATTGTCTATGGTAACTCCACATTCTTCTGCAGTTTCTCTTTTCAAACAATCCGCGAAAGATTCACGATATTCAAGATGTCCCCCTGGGGGTCCAAATTTTCCTGGCGCAAACGCGCCCAGGTTTTTTCCGAGTAACACTTTACCATCTTTGAAAATTAAAACCCTGAAAGCAAAATTTGGTTGTTTTTGTCGTTCTTCCATAAAATTTTAAATTGTGCGCGATAAGGGATTCGAACCCCTGGCCCTTCCCACGTCAAGGGAATGCTCTACCACTGAGCTAATCGCGCTGGTTTTTATCCATATAATTGACTGTGAGTACCGATATTAACCAATACAACGGTATTGTTATTTGTTTCCTTGTAAATAACTCTCCAGTCACCAGTTATTTTTATGCTACGGTATCCAGTGTATTTTCCGTGTAGTGCGTGATTTTCAAGAACCGTGTCTGTAGCGTTTTGATAAAATATTCTAATTCGTTCATTAAATCTTAATTTTATCTCACGTGGTGCTTTCTGAAAGGATTTTTCAAAAAGTCTATATTTTATGACTTTCATTTTACAAGACTTTTAATTAATTCCTCAGCGGAATCATAAGGTTTACTCATGTTTTTTCCAGCTTTAATATCTTTTCCTACCTCAGCCAGCCAGCTTTCCATGTAGGGAGTCATGTGTTCTGCGGTACTAACGCTAAAGGTTTCAGTTCTAATAAAGTTACGCAGAGAAGCGTTTACAATGGTGCTCAAAGACAAACCCAAACTGTGAGCAATTTTAGCGGATTTTTCCTTAATATCCTTATCAACTTTGATATGCATGGTTGTTTTCATAGTTTTTAATATCGTTAATTATATACCAGAAGTATACACAACAGATACATATATGTCAAGCGCTAATTCAAGGAATACACATTTTCATTTCTTATAATTAACCCCTCTTTTTCTAAATCTGCAATAACTTTTTTCGTTCTGTCTGAATTTTGTCCAGTGAGTTTTTTAATTCTCATTGCTAATTCTTTTGCTTCCATGGGTTTGCCCGAAAGCATCTTCAATAAAGCACCGCGGATTTGGCGAAATGAGCCTTCAAATTTTGGCTGGACACTATAATTTTTATGGCGACGATTAGGGTTTGGAACTTGCGATTTTAAATAAGCACCATAATCCATCAAAGCCCAATGCCATTTACGGGCATTGCCCGGCGAGACGCGAGCGAGGCCGGCTTTGCCGGATCGCCCGTCTGCGGGCAACGCCCGCTCAGCGATTTTTAAAATTTGTTTGTCTTCGATATCCGTTTTATCACCAAAAAAGTGATGGATAAAAACTCGCCGGATATTGGTTTCAATGCAGGCAATTTTTGCCTGATAGGCAAAAATTGCCACGGCTCGGGCGGTGTAAGGACCAATACCGGGAAATGTTTCTAATTGTAAAATGTCTTTTGGTAATTTCCCACCAAATTCTGCCATTACTTTTTGAGCGGTTTTTTGAAGTGCCAGGGCTCGGCGGTTATAGCCCAATCCCTGCCAGAAGGGGTAAATTTCGCTAAATTTGGCCTGTGCTAGGCTTTTAAAGTCTGGAAACCGGTTAATCCACGTTTCATAAAATTTTACTACTCTATCAGCCTGGGTTTGCTGAAGCATGATTTCTGAAACCAGGATTTTGTAAGGATCTTTGGTTTTGCGCCAAGGAAAATCGCGCTTATTCTTTTTATAAAAATCCCAGACAGTTTTTTGGAACCGGAGCACTTTTTTTGAAGTGCTCGGCCGAGCACCAAGTTTTAAAGAAACTTGGTGCTTTGGTTTTTTAATATCTTGTTTGGCCATTTTGGTGGGCCCGGAGGGACTCGAACCCCCAACCGGACGAGTATAAGTCGTCTGCTCCGCCATTGAGCTACAGGCCCATGTGCATATACCCTAAATTGTAAAGCTTTACAATTTAGGGTATCGCATATTTTTGAATGTTACTTTTTGAAATTAGGATTTATTTGGGATTTGGAATTTGTAATTTGTGATTTCGCGCTAATAATTTTCTCAAACTCCTCCCGCTCTATTGTTTCTTTTTCAATTAAGGTTTTAGCAATTTTTTCTAATAGTGGTTTTCTCCTTTTTACAATTTCCGTGGCTACTTTTTCGGCGCCCCTTAAAATGTCTTCTATTTCTTTATCAATTTTTTCAGCCACTTTTTCAGAGTAATTTTTTTGCTCCGAAATTTCTTTGCCCAAAAATATCATTTCATCTTTTTCGCCAAAAGAAATCGGTCCGAGCGAAGACATACCCCATTCTTTCACGATTTTCCGTGCCAGATGAGAAGCTTTTTCCAAGTCATTAGAAGCTCCCGTGGTCATTTCGCCAAACATCAACCGTTCAGCGCACATCCCGCCCATCAAAGTAGCTATTTCCGCTAAAAATTGGGTTTTGGTCCGCATTTTGTTTTCTTCCGATTGCACCTGCAAGGTGTATCCGCCGGCCATTCCTCGTGAAATAATAGAAACTTTCCGTACCGGATCCGTCCCGGGGATTGAACTTGAAACCAGCGCGTGCCCGGCTTCGTGGTAAGCGGCAATTTCTTTTTCTTTTTTAGATAATAAATGGCTTTTTCTTTCCGGCCCCAGTAGCACTTTTTCAATGGCTTCCAAAAAATCTTTTTCAAACACTTGGGTTTTGTTTTCTCGCGCGGCCATTAATGCGGCTTCGTTGGCAACATTGGCTAAATCAGCGCCGGAAAAGCCCGGGGTTCTTTCAGCAATTTCTTTAAAGTTGACATTTGAAGACAAGGGTTTTTCTTTTGAGTGGATTTTTAAAATTTCTTCCCGGTCATGCACATCTGGCGGATCTAAAATAATTTTTCGGTCAAATCGGCCTGGGCGCAAAAGTGCCGGGTCTAAAATATCTCCCCGATTAGTTGCCGCCATCACAATGACTCCCGATTCTTTTTGGAATCCATCCATTTCCACTAAAATCATGTTAAGGGTTTGTTCGCGTTCATCGTGTCCTCCGCCAATACCTGCACCCCGATGCCGGCCAATGGCATCTAATTCATCAATAAAAATAATAGAAGGGGCGGCTTTTTTGGCCGTGGCAAACAAATCTCGCACGCGGGCTGATCCGACTCCCACAAACATTTCCACAAATTCCGACCCGGAAATACTGAAAAACGGCACATTGGCTTCACCGGCGACGGCACGCGCCAAAAGGGTTTTTCCCACACCAGCGCTCCCCAGAAGTAAAACACCGCGCGGGATTTTTGCTCCCATGGCCAAATACTTTTTAGGAAATTTTAGAAAGTCTACAATCTCGGTTAATTCTTCTTTGGCTTCTTTTAATCCCGCGGCATCTTTGAAAGTTACCTTTTCTTTATTATTCGGATCGGCGCCAAAAATTTTAGCTCGGGATCGGGTAAAATCAAACACTTGGCCGGCGCCATTTTTGGCTTGGCGCATCATGGTCCACAAGAAAAATCCAATCAATAATAACGGCAAAATGCCATAAATTAATGTTGGCAAAAGCCAAGACCAAACGCTTTCTTTTACCGCGGAAGCGCTGATTTCAACTTTTTGCAACTTGTCTTGATTGGCTCCCAGATTGGTTAATACCACCGGTAAAACAGAATTGGATTCTTTCATGGAATCAGCGGTTTTATCATCGGTATAAGTTACTTTAATGTTATCGCCCGACACCTCAATTTTTTTGACTTTGTCAGAATTAATATCCCCCACCAATTGGGAAAGGGAAATTTGAGTTGTTTTTTCTTGAGGCAAGTACACCAAACTAAAAACGCCTCCAACCGCCAGGAGAATTAAAATGACCACGATAAAATTTTTAAGTAAAGGATTAATCTTCATAATAATTAATTAAAAATGCAAATATCAAAATGCAAAATGACAGTGCAAAATGTAAAATGGTTTTAAATCTAACTGATTTTTAATTTTAAATTGTCACTTTGAATTTTAATTTTTAAATTTTAAACTAGCGTTATCCTAGCATTGTTTTAAATATTTTTCAATTCTTAAAAATTTTGTAAATAAATACGCCCACCTTGATTTTCATCAAATGTGGGCGTTTGGTCTTCGCCTGCTACTCGCTGGGCGATGACTCTACTTCTTCTTCGATCTCGATGTCGGCTTCCCCTTCCGGTTCTGCGTCCATCGGATCATCGTTGAGGTTTGCGTCTTCTTCTTGGGGTGCCTCGAAGAGGTCGTCTTCTCGGCCGATGCGACGTTCGAGTAATTTTGAGAGCATCCAGATGCTCTCAAACCACTGTTGGTCGAGGGTCGTGCGGATGAGGTTTTCTTTGCAGAAAGCCCCGATGTCGACCTTGACCCGAAGTTGGTTTCTGTTGTTCTCGTCGTACCACCAGCTGAAGGGGAGCTTCTTGCCCAACATCTCCCTGTGGAAGCAGAAACACTCCGAGGTTTCCACTCCCACCAGGACAGGCATCCGGTCATCGTCGCATTTGATTGCGACGCCGAAATGTCCCGTCTTGATCTTCCCGTTCTTTTTACGGAACGTGAAGTTTGGAAGGAAGATGCTCACCGTTCCCGCTTCGTTGTCCAAGATCCGGTGCAACCCCTGATCCCTGGGCTCGGATGGCATCGTCGCCAGCTTGTCGAGTTTGTCTCGAGCTACCTTGTTTCTCTCCATCTCTGCCTGGCCCCGTTCGCGTTGCCGCGAATTGAGTTCCAGCAGTTCGGTATTGATTCGATCCCAGACGTCGGATCGTTCGGAACCGTAGAGGCAGTGCCCCTTGTGATTCCAGTCGATGATGTTGGGAGTCGGAAGATCTTTTTCTTCCAGGCCGACGTACTTGATGATGGTGGCGACCTTGCGATCATCCTTGCCATCATGTACGTTCAGTAGAACGGCCCAATCAGCCGAAGCGGGCATGACGAAAAGTTCGCCGGACTGTCCGCGCCTGGAGTTTTTTCCATCTCGGCCTTCCTTGTCGGAGGCCTTGAAAGGAGTCAGCCAGGGTCGCGCCAGTTTCCGTAATTTCTCGAAATCCTGCCAGGCTTCGAGGGCTTCGTCGTACTTCTCTGTGACGATCACCCAGGCATCGTGAGCGACCTTGCTTCCCTTTCGAGGCGAGTAGGTCCGCTCCGCATGGTTGGTATGGTCTCCCAGATCAGCGAGGATGGTGATACCCTCGGACTGATGTTTGGGGTTTTCCTCCACCACCAGCAGATCGGCCTTGACTGCTTCGTCTAGGAAGTTCTTGAGCTGCAGCAGCGTCTTCACATTCTGGAGAGGGATCCCGAAGTGTTTCATAACCCCTTCGAGGGTCGTCACCAGAAAGGTGTTGCTGTGCAGTTGCTCGATGGTGCTAACCATCATCTTCATGCCGGGGCTTCTCTTGGTCATCGGGCCGAGCACTTTAACCTGGTCCTCCCAGGTCTTGCTCGCCCACCCATCGACCATCCCCGGCAGTCGGTTGATTTCCCAGCGCAGACCCACGTACTGTTGAATGTCTTCGGGCTTGAACTGGGCTTGGCCCAGTTCTTCACTCAGTTCCTTGACCTCTTGCTTGTTGACCGTTTCGCGCAGAAGATCCCGAAGGCTCTTCTTGGGCTCGCTGGGCTTCTGGGTCTCCGGTGGAACCGAACGACCGTTCTGCCCTTCTTGCGGTGAACCCTGTCTCTGGGCTTCGAGCTTGGCGACATCTGCGATGAGCGTCGCGCTGTCGAATCCCTTGTGCACAGGCTTCTTGGTTTCCTTCGACGACATGAGCGTGCTCCCTGTGAGGTTTGCGGACTTACCAAAACTTCCGAGACCTCCTCGGTTGTTTTGATAATCGGTACTAACGTATCAAAGAGCGTCCGAGAACATCTCGGGCGATTTGACCCCGGATTCTAAAGGACGATTTTCTCCTGACCCCAAGTTTTTGAGGTAAGGAAAAAGAGCATGGAGATAGTCAATGTTAATGACTCTTCTTGCTACGAGGCTAACCTCGGCAACCTTAAGAGTAGTCAACATTTCTAATAGGCGGTCCCCCTGGGCACATGATATGCCAAGATGGTCGCTTATGAGATGTGACATTTCGCCAATTTCTCGTCCTTCCAAATGCATGTCTGCTACTTTTGCAACCAACCTTAGATCTTCTTTTTCTTTCTCTGATAATTCCGAACCCCTTCTTTCTTTGCTTAACGCAATTAGGAAGGAGTTTTCTTGGAGATCTGGGTCTATTAGTATCTCTCGGAAGTTACCCTCCCGTTTGATGACCCAGTTAGTTTTAGATGGATCTACTGACCAAAACTCAGTCTTCTTTCCTTTGTTTTGAGCTTGTGTGCTGAATTTTACAAAATCTCCGTCTCCGGTAACAAAGACAATCAATTCCGCGCCGATGTTCATATGCACATTTTTTACGACGTGCATCATAACACCGTTATCAACGGAATCTTTCATCTTTCTCCCTTCATCGGTGGCTATCGATGAAACTGGGCAAGCCTCAATTTCCAAGCCGAATCGAAGCGACATGGCATTTATGAAACGCCATATCTTGTCTTTTTCATCGTCAAAGAAATATATTGGCACAAACAGCCGAGCTTCAAGAATCTCGCCTTTCCTTCTTCCCATCTTCATGATTTCATCAATCGCGCCCTGGGTTTTCCCCATGTCTTTTGATAACATCATAAAGAGGTTATGAAAGTCGATCAAGATTGAAAGCTGCACAATGCCCCCTAGTGTTATATGTTGTTAAGGTTCCCTCCAAATTAGGTAATGATCTTATTATAGAAAAATATAATAATCTTGTCAAGCCCCTGCGACTATTGACATGATATTATATGTGTGATACCATTAAACCACGGATAGCTTATATTGAGCTATTCTTCAACAAGGGGGATTTTTTGATGAAGTTCGCTTGCAAAGCCGCGACGCGTGGCAACGCCCGGTGCCGGAACATGGTCAGCGATCTGGGTGGACTCTGTTCCACTCACTCGGAAGTTCCGAGTCTCGTCGTTTCGGATCAACCTGACGTGGTCTTGTACAAGACCAACGTCAACAAGAACTGGAGCAAGAGGTTGAAAGAGCTCGGGGTTCAACTCAAAAACCCCGATTTCGAGGCCAAGGAGAAAAAGCACATCGATCATGCCAAGAGGTTCGGTCGAGAACCGTTCAAGTTCCGCGGCGAGATCGCGGACAGTGGGGTCCCTGTGTTCGGCAAGGATGGCCTCAAGGAGGTCTCCTTGTACGAACTGCTCCAGGAACTCTCCACGATCTACAACGTCGTGGACATCCACCTACGGCCGACCAAGCCTGGCGGAAACCCGCACATGGAAGTCTTGGTCGTCAGTTTCTCAGACGGAGAAGAATTCGTCGGAAACACAGACGCCTTCCAGGAGCTCATGAGGTTTTTGGCATCGTCGTGCTGGGGACACGTTCACGTGTGGGCGAATCCGCCCCAAGATGATGGGCGGATCATTCATACGGTCAATAGCGCCCACCGCCAAGACGGTGCGCAACCCAAGCAGTTCGTTGGATTCGATGATGGGCGGTGGGATGTCCAGCCCGTCAAGGTTTTAGTGGTCTAGGCCTCCACAAGAGGCGGGGCGCGGTTTCAACAGAAACCGCGCCTATTAATTTACTCAAATTTATCAAATTGGTTTTCGGTTTTGGAAAATATAATAGGTTTAAATTTTTCTAAAATCGTTTGAATACTTTCTTTACCTAATGCTTCTTTGATGTCTATTTGTTTATTGGAAATATTTTCTGGGGGCATTCCAGAAGCTAACTGAAATAAATGGCATAAAAATGAGGTTGCATAACAGCCTTTAGGCAAGCTGAAACTTAATACAACCCCTTCGGGGATTATTTTTAGCGCATGAATTTCTATCTTTTCTTTTGTCGTAACTTCCCTTTTTTTCCACTGTATAAAGCTGAATGGTTTTAAATTATTAAAAGGGATTTCCAAAATTCCATCTTCTTTTAAAAACTCATTATATTCCGACCAATCATTTTTGTTGGCACTTAGTATAAGAGGGATCTTTTTAGGTAATGGGTTTCCTGTGTGGATATATTCAGATAATTTTCTATTAAATAATAGAGAGCCGTAGGCATATATCCAAAGTTGCATTTGTTCAGGAATTTGCTTTAAAGCTCCAATAAAATCTGCAGGATTAAGATTTAAATAACTTATAACCTTTATCTCATTTTGAAAAATAATTGGGAATGGTTTGCAAATTTCCAATATTTTTTGCCAGTCACCAAAATGATGTTTTATTTCTTGTCGAATTTTTTTAAAATAAAGAGTTTCTCGCTGTCCTTGGGAACAAAGAAAACTCATTGTCGCTTTTTCGTATTCGCCACGCATTATGGAAAGTCCCCAAAACCAATTAATAAATCTCGGACTTCCAAATCTTTGGGAATAAAAAAAGTTAAAAAAACCTTCTTTTTTAATAAATTCTATATTTTCAAGAAATTTTTCTTTTTCAAAAACATCGTTGGTTCTTATTAAAATAGTAAATTTGTTTCCCTGTAATCCGCCTATTTCCACTACCCCTTTTCCATAGTGGACATCTTTAAAAAAGAAGTAAGGGGAAGAAATTTCTTTCATTTTTTCGATTTCTAGTCCCCTAAAACTCATCAACTGGGCAGTGATCGCATCTTTGTCTTTGATACCAGCGAATTGGATTTGTTTTTTATCCATGGCCAAAAACGAGCTTATTTCCTCAATAGCTTCAATGGTTGAGAGTCCGCATTTTATCAGAGTAGCATAAAGAGTCAGCTGTTTTTCTGAGGCCCCCTTTTTTAGAAAATCATTAAAATCAATGGTTTGAGTAGTGCCGTCTTTTAATATTTCTTCCACGATAAAATCTTGGGGCCATAATTTAAGATAGCCTGGGAAAATATTTTTTTGGAGCTGATCAGGAAACGAGATGCCAATTTTTTCTAAAAATTGGGCATCGTCAATATGAGTTTCCCGCAAAAAAAGCCCGGGATTTTTTTTAAATTCCCCTGCTAAAAATTTTAACTCCTGCTCTTTGATGTCTTTCCTTTCCACGATGATTGGTTAATTTTGTCATTGTAGTTAAAAAAACTTTTTTTAGCAAATCAAAAATCCACATATTATGTGGATTTTTGATTTACTAAATTTTTTACTTCACCAGCTTCAAGCTCATTCGGTGTTCTTTGGGTTCAATGAGTAAAATTTCAAATTGGTAAGATTCGCCGACTTTTAGCGATTCTTCCATTTCTTTTTGGCTGGTAAATTCGGAAATGTGGCACAGTCCCCTTATTTTCGGCAAGACTTCCACAAAGGCTCCAAAGGGAGAGAAAGAAATAACATTTCCTTTAATAGTGTCTCCCTTTTTGTAATCCTTTTCAATTTTTTCCCAAGGATTTTCTTTCAAGCTTTTGAGCGATAAAAAGACTTGATTATTATTGATGTTGATAATTTGGGCTTTTATCACTTCGCCTACTTTTACCACTTCGGCCGGGTTTGAAACTAATTGCCAATCTAATTCTGAAATGTGGATTAAGCCTTCAATAGATTCATCTTTCTTGCCGCTTGCAGCCGTGTCTGCGTTAGTCTGCGTTAAGTCAGCGTTAGTCTGCGTTTCCATTGCTTGCAATGGAAAGCGTATGAAGGCCCCAAAATCCGCAATTCCGGTAATTTTCCCTTCCACAATATCCCCTTTCTTATAGTTATTTAACACCGCCTTGGTCATTTGTTCCGTCTTGGCTTTTTCAGATAAAATTAGCTTATTTTCTTCAGCTAGCAAATCTAGCACTTTAACTTCCAGGGTTTTACCGATAAACTTTTGCAGTTCTTTTAAAATTTTAGCTTTGTCAGCATCAACCACTCTGGGGTAGTTTTCTGGAGAAAGCTGTGAAACCGGCAAAAATGCGGGAATGTTGTTAATATTGGTCAGCAATCCCCCTTTGTTTACGCCGGTTATTTTTACGCTAATAATTTCTTCTTTTTCTTTCATATCCCGTAATTTCTGCCAGTTGATGTCTTTGGTGGCGTCTCTTAGTGAAAGTTCGCGATAGCCGTCTTCGTTTTCTAAATCAACAATTTTAGCATGCACAATGTCGCCGATTTCCAGGCTTTTAATAGCATCTTTGACTTCGTAAAATTCCCGGCCATAAATAATGCCGGTGCCCTGGTTTCCCAAATCAATAAAAAGTGAAGACCTATCTCTGGCCACCACTTTGCCTTCTACAATTGATCCAATCGATGGAGGAATGATAGAGTCACTGTTTTTTCCTTGTCCGCTGTAGCTTTTAGCAGGGGCGGATTGTTTTGGATTTACTTCTGTTTTCATAACGAAATTTTTTTAGCCAGGCGGAAAATGTGTTAATTTTCCCAGCTGGTCAATTAATAATAATAAGCACATAATACATTATTTCTATAATTGTACAAGCCCCGTTAGAAACCGCGCCCGCGCTGACGCACCCGAAGGGTTTGGGCGGGCTGTTTCTAGCGGGGCAAGATATTGAAACAAAAAAATGGTTGTGATAAAATACTGAATATGGAAAAACATCTTAGGTATAATATTATTTTTCGGCCCGAGCCAGGGGGCGGTTTTACTGCTATTGTTCCAAGTTTGCCTGGGTGTGTTAGCTATGGGAAAAATCTAACCGAAGCTAAAAAGATGATTATTGATGCTATTAGTGGATACATTGCTTCTTTAAAAAAACACAACGAATTGATTCCTACCGATGAAGAAAACTTTTTTGCTTCAGTAGAGGTTAAAAACACTCCCGTTCATGCCTAAATTCCCCATAGTCGATTCCAAAAAATTAATCAAAGTTTTGCAATCACTTAATTTTACATTGGATCATTCTACGGGAAGTCATTTTATTTTCTACAATTCAGCAACCAAGAAAAGAGCCGTTGTGCCCTGTCATAATAAAGATATTCCCAAGGGAACGGCAGTGAATATTTTACAAGAAGCTGGCATTTCAAAAGAAGATTTTAAAAAATTATGGCAAAGATAATTTGGGCTGGTCAGGCTTGCTTTCAAATTTCGGTTTCAAATGGAAAGGATCATTCCGCTGAGGTTGTTATTGATCCATTTGATGAAAAGATCGGGTTAAAAGTCCCGAATTTTTCGGCTGATATTTTGTTGGTTACCCATAACCATCCTGATCATAATAATACAGGTGCCATAAAAGGCAGTCCTTTTTTAATACAAAATCCCGGTGAGTACGAAGTTAAAGGCGTTTTTGTGCAGGGTATTGATTCTTTCCATGATGAAAGTGAAGGCAAGGAACGGGGAAAAAATACCATTTACACTATTGAAGCGGAAGATATGCGATTTTGCCATTTGGGCGATTTTGGCCAAAAACAATTAACGGATGAACAGCTTGATAAAATAGGAAGAGTTGATATTTTAATGATTCCGGTGGGTGGGACATTTACGATCGATTCATCTGAAGCAGCTAAAGTGATAGGACAAATAGAGCCGAAAATCGTTGTCCCAATGCATTACGGATTGCCAAAGTTAAAATACGAATTAGATGGAGTAGAAAAGTTTTTAAAGGCCATGGGAAAAAATTCAGTCGTGCCAGTTGATAAGTTAACCATCAAAAGCAGTGCGTTGCCAAAGGAAGGAGCGATGGAAATCGTGGTAATGACGAATTAACACGAATCTTTTACGAATTTTCACGAATCACAAATTCGTAATTACAAACGCGTAGCCAGGTGCAGTCTTGTACCTGGAAGCAATCTATCCTTAAAATACATTATGGAATTTATTAAAAAACTACAATCCCTTTCTGAACATGTAAAGCTGGCCATTATTTTTACGGTAGTTTTGATGGTTGGTTTGGGGATGGGCTTTTTTTGGATTCAGTCTACCGTGCACAGTATTTCAAGTATAAGTCAATCTTTCAAATCAGCTGATTTAACCAATCTAGAAGCACCAACAGATGTAGTCGAGCCAACTTTGAATGTGAATTGGAAGAATTACGAAAACAACCGGCTTGGCTTTTCTATGGATCTGCCGAATATAACGGGAATAGAAAACGATAAAGTTACGAAACTAGAAGTTTTTGATGATGGTAAAAGTAATTTAATATACATTGCGCCATCCCAGTCAGCTGATCAAATGTCGGATTTAAAGAATGATACTCCTAATAGTTTTGAAATTCTTGATAAATTAGGGATAAATTCATGGCAAAGGGGTGCATGGCAAATAGTATTTTCAAAAATAGACAATGATGCTGAATTGCTGAAATTTTTTACTAATAATTTTTATGGCGATTCTAAGTCTGGCAGCCAATGTAAGATAGAAAGTAAGAAAGAAAGTACTCAACCAGGGGTTTTTGATATAAAGATAAAAGGGCTTGGTTTTGAGGGGGGTGATTGTTTTCTTGGATATAGTTATATATTAAAGTATTATCCGCAAGAACACAGAGCTGTTTTTTGGGGCACGGGTCAGGCATATTATTTTAGAATAAAAGATGATATGTTTGATCCAAGAATGATAGAAAGTTTTAAATTTACTCGTATTACCGATTGGAAAACGTATAAAAATGAAGAATATGGATTTGAATTTAAGTATCCCAAAGATTGGTATACTAAAGATGATCCAGCCTATGACAGGGTATATATAACAAATACTCTCAATGAAACGAATAAAGAAAATTCGCGGCCAGATTTTCAAGGTGTTTGGATTTCACATTCAAAAGAAGAATCTTCATTGCAAAAAGAAAATGATTTGAAAATCGGTAAATCTGATAGCAATGCAATATTTAGCTCGGTATCTGTTTCAACTATAGAAAACAACGGCGTTATCATGGATATGTATGAATATAAAACGGCGGGTGGTCCTGTTCTTGAGGTTTTCTGGACTGATGCGTCTGGCCAAAGATATTATGCAACCAATGCTACAGAAGGCGGGAACCAAAAAAATATGGTTTATAGCCTTAAAAAAATACTTTCCACCTTTAAATTCACTAATTAGTATTTGGAAATTAGAAAATTTAAAAATTGTTTAGAAATTAAAAATTAGAAATTAGGAATTTTCTTAATATGGCCAAAGAAAAAGATCAAGAAAAAGAAGAGCCTAAAAAACAAGTCCGTAAAGCTACAGATTCTGATCCTGGCACCAATGCCATCGGGCAAGTCAATCGTCGGGAAATTGTTGATGAACTTAAAGAGTCCTACATTGATTATGCGATGTCGGTGATTGTGGCTCGGGCGTTGCCAGATGTTCGTGATGGATTAAAACCGGTTCACCGGAAGATTTTGTTTGCCATGAATGAACTTGGTCTTGGTGCTGGCGCTAAATTCAGAAAGTGTGCGGCGGTGGTAGGAGAGGTAATGGCCAAGTACCACCCGCACGGAGACATGGCCATTTACGACAGTTTGACTCGAATGGCGCAGGATTTTAACTTGCGCTATCCTTTGGTTGCGCCTCAGGGAAATTTTGGTTGTTTTACCAAAGACACTAAAGTAAAACTTGCCGATGGGAGAAATCTGTCATTTGAGGATTTGATAGAAGAACAAAAACAAGGCAAGAATAATTTTACTTACACTGTTGATGGTAATGGAAAAATTAAAATTGCCAAGATTTTAAACCCAAGAAAAACCATAGAAAACGCCAGAATAATGAAGGTAGTTTTGGATAATGGAGAAGAAGTAAAATGCACTTTAAACCACAAGTTCATGTTAAAAACGGGTCTTTACAAGGAAGCCCGAGATTTGGAGTCCGGTGATTCTTTGATGCCGCTATACTTTAAAATTTCAGAAAAAGAAAACGATATTAATTTAGGGGGGTATAACATGATTTTCCAACCCGCGTTAAACGATTGGAATTTTTCGCATATTCTAGCCGATGAATTTAATCTAGAACAGGGTATATACCAAAAATCAAAAGGTAGGATTCGACACCATATTGATTTTAATAAATTAAATAACAGCCCAGAAAATATTATGAGGCTTGGTTGGAAAGAGCATTGGCAGTTACACTATAATCTTGCTTCAAAAAGGCACAAAGAAGATGCTGTTTATAGAGAAAAAATTGCGCGAGGAAGGCAGAATTTTTGGGCTAACGCAGAAAATAGGGAAAAGTATTCTGAAAGGATGAGCTTAAAGAATATTAAGAATTGGAAAAAATCTGGCTATCGAGAAAAGATGAAGGCATTTTTGAGCCAAATGAACAAGGAATTTTTAGCAAATCACCCTGAAAGAATTAAGGAAATTAGCAAGACTGCCAAAAAGACCATGACTAGGCTTTGGCAAATTCCAGAATATAAGCAGTTATTCCACGAAAAAATTGTAGCTTCTAACAAAAGGAGAGAAACCAATTTAACTGGAAAAGTTAAATTTTTACGGATTTGCAAATACTTATCAGAACATAATATAGAAATTACAGAAGAAAATTACGAAAGGGCGCGAATTCAGGTATTTGGAGGTAAGAATTTTACCATGTGGATGACTGGATTTGGTAAATATTTTGATAACAGTAAAAATTCTTTACTGTTTGAGCTGAATAAAAACCACAAAGTGGTTAAAAAAGAATTTTTAAATGTAAGTGAGGATGTCTATGATTTAACCGTTGATAAAACCCATAATTTTGCTTTAGCAGCTGGAATTTTTGTTCACAATTCGATCGACGGGGATGGGGCGGCTGCTTCAAGGTATACTGAAGCTCGATTATCAAAACTGGGCGAGGTGATGATGGCTGACATTGATATGGACACGGTTAATTTTATGGATAACTACGATGGAACGAAGCAAGAACCAACTGTTCTGCCTTCGCCTCTACCCCAGTTGTTGTTAAACGGAAGCTTGGGAATTGCGGTGGGAATGGCGACCAATATTCCTCCCCATAACTTGGGCGAATTAATAGACGCCATTGTCTATTTGCTTGATCATCCAAAAGCCGAAACTCCTGATTTATTTCAGTTTATCCAGGGCCCGGATTTTCCTACCGGCGGCATTATTTACGACCAGAAAGAAATTATTTCAGCGTATTCCCAGGGTAAAGGGTCTATTATTATGCGCGGAAGAGCAGACATAATCACCAAAAAAGACGACTCCGAGCAGATTGTCATTACCGAAATTCCTTACCAGGTGTTAAAATCTGAATTGGTTGAATCCATGGCCGAATTAGTTTCAGAAAAGAAAGTGGAGGGAATCCGTGATATGAAAGATTTGTCTGATAGAGAAGGCATGCGAATTGTCATTGATGTCAAGCGGGGCTATCAATCGCAACGAATTTTAAATCGGCTGTACCAATTTACCAATTTACAAAAAACTTTTCACTTAAATTTACTGGCGCTGGTAGATGGCATTCAGCCGGAGATTTTATCAATTTCTGATGTTTTAAAGTATTTTATCAAGCATCGCCAGGAAGTTATTACTCGCCGTACTAAATTTGAACTGGAAAAATGCAAACAGCGCGCCCACATTTTAGAAGGGTTGATGATTGCGCTTCGCAATATTGATGCCGTTATCCAGGTTATTAAAAAATCTAAAGACAAAGAAGAAGCAAAAGTTAATTTAATTAAAAAATTCAAATTAACGGAAATCCAGGCCGTGGCCATTTTGGAAATGCGATTGCAAACTTTGGCGGGATTAGAACGGTTAAAAATTGAAGAAGAATTAAAAGCTATTTTAGAAAGAATCAAAGAATTGCTGGCTATTTTAAAAAGCCCGGAAAAATTAAAAGCTTTGATTGTTAAAGAATTAGGAGAGTTAAAGGAAAAATTCGGAGATGCTAGAAGAACAAAAGTGATTAAGGGAAAATTAGGCGAAATTACTGAAATCGATTTGGTGCCCCAGGAAGAAACCATGGTTACCTTGACCACCGGCGGATACATTAAGCGCATCAACCCGGCTACGTATAAAATCCAAAAGCGCGGTGGCAAAGGCATTATGGGAATGAAAACTATGCAAGATGACATTGTAGAGCATTTCCTTACCGCTTGGACCCATGATAATTTAATGTTTTTTACCGATTCCGGAAAGGTGTTTCAGTCGCAGGTGTATGAAATTCCCGAAGGAACTCGGGTGGCCCGCGGCCGGGGTTTGGTAAATTTCTTAGAAATTTCACCGGAAGAAAAAGTCTTATCGCTAGTTCCAATGGCTAAAATAAAAGATGGCGAAGCCAGAACCGAAAAGTTTTTGGTGATGGTAACCAAAAATGGTAGAATTAAAAAAACCGCCTTGGATGAATTTGAGAATGTCAGGAAATCGGGAATTATCGCCATTAAATTGGAAAAAGGGGATTTGTTAAAAAAGGTGGTAAAAACGACTGGACAGGATGACATTGTGCTGGTTACCAAGAGCGGGGCGGCCATTAGATTTCGCGAAAAAGACATCAGGCCCATGGGTCGCTCGGCGGCGGGAGTGAAAGGAATACGGCTTCACAAGGATGATGAGGTGGTAGGTATGGATGTTGTTTCGGCTTCAGTTCCGCAAGCTATCGATGGTTCCGCCTCCGCTAAAGCTTCGGCGGACAAGCAAAAAGTAAAAACATTCTTAATGGTGGTTATGGAAAACGGTTATGGAAAGAGGACGGAAGTTTCGCAGTATAAAATCCAAGGGCGGGGTGGAGCCGGAGTAAAAACTGCCAAAATTACCAGTAAAACCGGAAATATTGTGCTATCTTCTATTTTAGATGATTCGGCTGATGATGAAGATTTGATTGTGATATCGCAAAAAGGCCAGGTGATTAGGACATCGACCAAATCTATATCAGTGCTCGGGCGGGCCACGCAAGGAGTAAGAATTATGCGATTGGATGAGGGCGATAAAGTGGCTTCGGGAGCCTGCCTGAAAGAATAACGAATTAACACGAATTCTTTACGAATTTTCACGAATCACGAATATAAATCCAATTCATTATGAAAGTAATCTTTTAATTCGTGATTCGTGTTTATTCGTCCGTCAATTCGTGTAAATTCGTCACAAAATGGATTTTTTAAACGTCAACGAAGCATTAGGCTATCTTGATCTAAAAGAAAGTTATAGCGCCGCTGAATTTGGTTGTGGTACCGCTGATTTTAGCTTGGCTTTGGCAAAGGCCTTGGACAAGGGCCGGGTTTATGCTTTAGATATCCAGCAAGATAAATTATCAGTTTTAAAAAACAAGATGGCACTGCAAAAAATCTATAATATTTCTACGATTATATGTGACTTAGAAGCGCCCAATGGATCTACCTTAAAAAGCAATTTTTTAGATATCGTACTTATCCCCAATGTTTTATTTCAATCAGAAAATAGGCATGCTATAATGGAAGAGGCCAAGCGAATTTTAAAGCCACGGGGGCAGTTGTTGGTGATAGATTGGTTAAAACCGGTTGCCTTTGGACCAAAAGAGAATCTGATAGATCCAAAAGAAGTTAAAGAATTAGCAAATATTCTTGAAATTTCACTAAAAAAAGAATTCGCCCTGGGAGATTACCATTACGGCTTGATTTTTATTAAAGGTTAAAAACATGGAAAACCAAGAAAAAAATAAAGAAGAAATAACCACCATACCAGATCTAGTTGTTTTGATAAAAAATAGTTTCCAATCGGCTAAAGAGCACGTTGATGAAAGGTTTGATAAAGTTGAAGATAGACTAGATAAAGTTGAAAATAGGCTAGATAAAGTTGAAAATAGATTAGGTAAAGTTGAAGGAAAAATCGATAGTTTTGTTGAACGTTATGATGAAGCAAAGTTGGAAATGCGGGTTGACTACGTTGAAAATATCTTAAATGTGCCTAAAAAATAACATTATCAGTAAGATATGAAAAAGAGTTTAACTTTTTTAGCAACGTTAGCGGTTTTTCTGGGTTTTGCCGGGTTTGCTTCCGCGGTGGTGCTAAATAATCCTCTTGGTAACCAGGATTTTGCGGGGCTGATATGCAAAGTGGTTGTTTATATTGGAGGGCTAGTAGCTTCGTTATCAGTGGTTATGTTTGTGTGGGCTGGTACGTTGTATGTGCTTTCTGCCGGAGATCCTGCAAAAATTCAAAAAGCAAAAGATGTATTAAAATACGCTGTTTATGGGACAGCTCTTGCCCTGGCGGGCGGTGGGTTGATTGGCCTGATAGCCAATGTTATTGGCGCTTCCAGCGGGCCGGGTTGCGGTAGTTAGGTTTTTTAATCGTCATTGCGAGGCGCACCGAAGCAATCTTAATGTAATATTAGAAATATATTTAACCCTGGATTGCGAAATGACATTTAAATGTCATTTCGCAATCCAGGACTGGAAAGGTCGGTTTACTAGAAATTCACCCAGTTAAATAATTTTCGGCAAAACCGAAAATTAAAATCCAAAAGGATTTTATTTAACCGGGTAAAAAATTGAAAAAAATTAAAAATTATCAGTCGAACGTTTAAAGTCTAGTTATGTAGTTAATAGTTTGCTAAACTAAAAACTAAATAACCAAAGCCTTAAACTAAACATTATCATGGAAAATAGTAAAAAATTAGCTATCATCTATGCCTCATCGATTTTATTGGCACTTCCTGCCTTAAGCATGGCATATACGCTCCAGAGTCTTGTCTGTGCGGTCGTTAGCTTCTTGGAAGTAATCTTTGTTGCCGCTGGTGCCATTTATTTTTTGGTATACGGAATTATGTTTTTGACCGCCAGAGGTGAAGCAGACAAAGTAGCAGAAGCACGACAGGGCGTTTTGTGGGGAGTTGTCGGAATTGTGGTTGGAGCATTGGCACTTGGTATTGTAAATGCTGTTACCTCTTTTTTTGGACTTGGATCGTTTCTTTTGGGGTGCTAGGTCTTTCGCAAGCTGTGAATTACGAAACTCCAAAATAAGACTTTAGAGGGGTTCCGTAATTCACAGCGTAAGGACCGTTCTTGCGGAAGCGCTTTTGTGGTAAAATATCTTACAAAATGCATGTTTAGGATGATGAAAAAAAAATCAGTTGCTTTGTTTGTATCTACCGCTTTATTGGTATTGCCTTTTGTTGTTGTTGCAGATTATTATCCTGATGCAAAACCCCTCCAAGTATTCATTGATGTTACCTTGGGCGTTGTTGCTGGCTTATTCGCCGCTTTTGCGGTGGTGATGTTTTTTGTGGCCGGCATTTTGTTTTTATCAGCCCGTGGAGAGCCAGAAAAAATCAAGCAAGCAAGGGCAGCTCTTTTTTGGGGGATTATTGGAGTAGTTGTGGGATTATTGGCACGTGGTGTTGTGCCTGAATTTTTAAGATTACTTGGAGTTTAATACACTATGTCTAAAAAATTAGCTATCACTGGATTAGTGCTGTATCTCTTATTTCCTCTAGTTGCTTTGGCGGTAAG
>JAHFKU010000003.1 GCA_023245195.1 Candidatus Staskawiczbacteria bacterium | reverse complement strand
TTTCGGGCGATGTTAAGTTTTGGCAATTAAAATTGGTGGTAGACGATTCCATGCTCTACACCCAAGAAGAAATTGATGCACTAAAAGAGCAAAAAATCATGCCAGCCGAAGATTTTGATAGAGTCGCAGAGGGTGAAGAAGCACCCAAAAAAGTGGTTTTCAATCCTGAAAAACACGTCATGCTTGATGAGGCCCGCCAAAAAAACCCAAAAATCCAGCTGGGCGAAGAACTAGAAATTCCCTTAACCTCAAAACAAGATTACGGCCGAATTGCCGCCCAAACCGCCAAACAAGTTATTTTGCAAAAAATACGGGAAGCCGAAAAAGATGTCATTGCCTCTGAATACCGAAGCAAAGAAGGTGAAATTATTTCTGGAGTTGTTCAGCGAATAGAAGGCAGTACCATTTTAATTGACATTGGAAAGACTCTGGGTATTTTAAACAGGGAAGAACAAATTCCCGGTGAATTTTACCGCCAAGCCCAACGATTAAAACTGTATATTTTAAAGGTGGAAGACGGGCCGAAGGGCTCGGTGGTTTTGCTTTCACGGGCATATCCAAAATTGGTATCCCGGCTTTTTGAACTAGAAGTTCCAGAAATTTCTTCGGGCACGGTGGTAATAAAATCCATCGCCCGTGAGCCCGGCTACCGGACAAAAATTGCGGTAACTTCAACCGAACAGGGTATTGACCCAATTGGCAGTTGCGTTGGCCAGCGCGGAACCCGCATTATGGCAGTCATCAACGAATTAGGCGGAGAAAAAATTGATGTGATTGAATGGAATGAAGATCCAGCTAAGTATATTCCCAACGCCTTGTCGCCAGCCAAAATTTCTGGCGTAAAAATTGAGGGCAATAATACGGCTACAGTTTTTGTGGGCGCCGACCAACTTTCTTTGGCTATTGGCAAAGACGGCCGAAACGTAAGACTGGCAGCTCAACTAACGGGCTGGAAAATAGATATCAAGCCAGATGAGAAAAAACCCGCAGAAGCCATAAAAGAAACAGAACCCACCGCCGCTGAAAGCTCCGGCGAGGCAAAGGAAGAAAAACCCAAGAAAAAAACTAAAAAAGTTAAAAAAGAAGATTCGGCAGAATAAAGAATAAATTATAATTTATGAAAAATAAATTAGGAATCATAGCACTGGTTATTGCTCTTTTACCTATCGTTTTGTTTTTTATTCTCCCTTTTGTTTTCCCGCTAAGTCCCACTGTTCCTGTAAAAAGTTCTACTTACTTGGTATTTATTGCTTTTTTTATTCTTCTTCTAGTCAGTGTTTTCGTCCTCTCAATTTTCGCATTACGACGGGAGAGTGAAAGAAGAATTTTTCCTATTTTGGCGCTCGCCATCATCTTATTGCCTGTTTTAGTGGTTGGAGTTTTTATATACCAAGACTATAGGACTAGCAAAATCGTTTCTCATCGGGAAACTTATACAGATAGCGAGTATGGATTTAAAATAAATTATAATGGAAAGTGGTCTGCTATAGCCACGACTGACAAAAATATAAATTTGCAGTTAAAGCACTCTTCTGGTTGTATTCTTTCTTATGGAAAAATAGACACTGAAGCATTAAGTAGTAAATATAATAGTTACCAATTCAATGAAATTACTCGAGATTTTTGGGAAAAAGAAACAAAAGACATCTATTTACAGAGCAGTCATTTTAAAATAATCTCTTTCTGGCAAAGAAATCAAAATGGTGGAGGAACTAAATATATCGGCGTATATGTAAATCATTTCCCTCAAACAGATAGCCAGAATAGTTTAGTACTATATTCAAATGGATCAACTATTGATAATGATTGCGTAAACGATTTTCTTACATTATTAACTAGTGGAATTAGTTTGCGTGACTCTTTATATATTATTAGCCCCAGTTCAAATGGTACGATTGAAAGAAATGTAAGTTTTAATTCCGTAGGCATGGATCCTCAGTGGGAAAACACAAAAACAGTGTTAGTTTTTAGGGATCGGAACGGAAATGAACAAGTTTTGGCTTACCTCGACTTGTACAGTAATTCCGCCCCCCAAATGCAGCTTGCGGGAAATAAGATTTACTTCGTGGGTTTGAGAGGGCAACTTTCTTCTATTGATCTTTTGTCAAAACAAATTGAGGACATTAATTTGCCAGAAGTTGGACTTGCCCAAAAAGCCCCCTTACCAAATAATGTAGTAAATGACTTTTTCATTTACAAAAATAATCTGTACTACCTTTTTGGAGAAAATTGTAATTACTATATGGCAAAATGCAACTTAACTCTTCAACAATACGACTTGGCCTCCGAACAAAGTAAAATGCTAGCAAAAAATATTGATTCTCCGTCTATTGTAGGCTATGATCCTGTTTTAAATAAATTGTATATGAGATGGGCCTTTGGAGATGCGGGCTTTGCCTCACAATCAATTACAGAATATGATTTTAATACCAATGAAGTTAACTTAGTGGCCACAGCAAATTACAGTATGGATGGATCCTCAAATCCCACAGAAGATCAAAAAATAAAAATAGTAGAAAATAGTCTTAAAGGTCAACTCAACAGAATTAATGAAATTATTGTAAATAATGGTCAAATAATTAAAAACCAGACACTTTTTTCCGATCATTATCCTAGCATTAGATATATTCAAAATTAGATATTTAGTTTTAAATTTATAAAATAAAAGCCGAGTTTGCAATTTCAGATTTTTAATCATTTCGAATTATTCATCCGCGGCACCCGCGGGTGCCGCGGATTGATTTTAAATTTTAAATTTCAAATTTCAAATTAGTCATGTCTATCATCTTTTATCCCATCATCGTTTCGCTCTTTACCGTTGCGTTTGTGTTTTTTTTAATTTCAAAAATTAACAAAGCTCCGGCGGCAAAAGACAAAGCCATTGCTATCACTGAAGCCATAAAAGAAGGCGCCATGTCTTTTTTAAAAAGACAGTATAAAACTGTCAGCATCGTTGCAATTATTATCTTTGTCGGGCTACTGTTTTTGGGCTGGAAAATTGCGATTGGGTTTTTAATCGGAGCAGTATTATCGGGAGTTTCAGGATTTATCGGCATGTTAGTTTCCACTCAAACCAATACCCGAGTTGCCGAAGCCTCAAAACGAGGCTTGGCACAAGGCCTAGATTTATCATTTAAAGGCGGATTAGTTACTGGACTCTTAGTGGTGTCGCTCGGGCTTTTGGCCGTATCGGGATATTATTATACCACCGGAATTGAAGGACTTATTGGCTTGGGCTTTGGCGCCAGCTTAATTTCGGTTTTTGCCAGGGTTGGCGGCGGAATTTACACCAAAGCTGCTGATGTGGGAACCGACATGGTCGGAAAAATTGAAAAGAATATTCCTGAAGATGATCCTCGAAACCCAGGAGTGATTGCCGACCAAGTGGGCGACAACGTGGGAGACTGCGCTGGCATGGCCGCCGATATTTTTGAAACCTATTCAGTCACCATGGTTGCCACCATGATCCTCGGGGCCCTTTTGTACCCAAATTCAGACAAGTTTGTTTTACTTCCGCTGATGCTGGGAAGCGTTTCTATGCTAACTTCTATTATTGGGAGCTTTTTTGTAAAATTGGGCGCCAACAAATCAATCATGGGAGCCATGTATAAAGGCGTGGCGGCTTCCATTATTTTATCAGCCGTTGTCTTTTATTTTGTCATTTCAAAAATGATGGCTGGGCAAATCGTGCCAACCGATAATCTCTTTTTGTCATGCCTAATCGGCTTAGCAGTTGCCGCTTTAATGTTTGTTATTACCGAATACTACACCGACAAAAAATGGAGCCCCGTAAAATCCATTGCTAAGGCTTCTGAAACGGGTCATGGAACCAATATTATCCGCGGTTTGGGAATTGGCATGCAATCAACCGCCCTTCCGGTACTGTTAATCGCTGCCGGTACTATTGCAAGCTTTTGGCTGGCCGGAATTTATGGAGTAGCGCTAGCGGTGGTTTCTATGCTTTCTATTGGAGGCATTGTGGTTGGAGTTGATGCCTATGGCCCGATTACCGATAACGCCGGCGGAATTGCCGAAATGTCGGGCATGGCTCCGGAAGTTAGAAAAATTACCGATGAATTAGACGCCGTGGGAAATACCACCAAAGCCGTTACCAAAGGTTATGCTATTGCTTCAGCGGGATTGGCGGCCCTAGTATTATTTTCTGCCTACACCCAAGAAATTACTAATCGATTAGGCTCTCATGCCATTTTTGATTTATCAAATCCAAGAGTGATTGCCGGTCTTTTGATTGGAGGCCTATTACCATATTTATTTGCCAGCTTTTTAATGGGCGCGGTTGGAAAAACCGCCGGCAAAGTGGTTGAAGAAGTTCGAAGACAATTTAAAGAAATTAAAGGTTTAATGGAAGGCACGGCCAAACCAGAATACGGAAAATGCGTGGACATTGTAACCAAAGCCGCCATTAAAGAAATGATGATCCCGGCCTTAATTCCGGTGGCTGCACCGATTTTGGTAGGCGTATTTTTGGGAGTAGAGGCACTGGGGGGATTGTTAATTGGAGCCACGGTTACGGGACTCTTTGTAGGAATTTCCATGACCACCGGAGGCGCCGCTTGGGACAATGCTAAAAAATATATTGAAGGAGGCGCATTCGGCGGAAAAGGATCATTTGCCCACCAAGCCGCTGTAACTGGCGACACCGTTGGAGACCCATACAAAGACACCGCCGGCCCAGCAATTAACCCAATGATTAAGGTACTCAACATCGTGGCTCTCTTGATCGTTGCTTTCTTAGTGTAATTTATGGAGGAAGCACTATTTTACGTCGGACAAAAAGCACTAATTGAAAAGGACGGAAAGGTACTTATAGTTTTTGATCCAATATTTGGATTGGATTTTCCTGGTGGAAAAATTCAAGAAGATGAAATTCAAAAACCTGGTGACCTAGAACTTTCTTTAAAACGGGAGGTTAGAGAAGAAACAGGCTTTGAGATTGAAGTTAAAAATCCTTTTGCTGTTTGGTTTTTTGAAATTTCTAAAAAAACTCACCCCTTGTACGGAAAGAAAGTGTATATTATACTTTTTCGTACTAAATATATTTCAGGAGATTTAAAACTAAGCGAAGAACATAATAAATTTGAGTGGGCAGATCAAAATAATTTCCAAAAATTTGATAAAGGAAATGACGGTTTTATCGCTCTACAAAAATATTTTTCAGGTAAATGAAAACCGAAATTAAAAAATTACCCCAATCACAAATAGAAATAGAATTCGAGTTGACGGCTGAAGAATTTGGCAAATATTTTGACAAGGCGCTTTTGGCATTGAAGGAACATGTCAAAATAGATGGATTTCGCAAGGGCCAAGTGCCGTTAAAAATGGTGGAAGAAAAGATAAAACCTGAAGAATTGCTTATGGAAGCGGGTGACTTGGCAGTTAAGGCAACCTATCCAAAGTTTGTGGAAGAACAAAAATTAGAACCGATTGGCGACCCCGAAGTCCAAATTAAAAAAATTGCTAAAGGAAACGAATTTTTATTTACCGTAACAGTTTCCGTGTTACCGGAAATAAAACTGCCTAATTATAAAGAAATCGCCAGCCATATAAAAGGCAAAGAAATTTCGGTGGATGAAAAAGAAATTCAAGACACGATAGATTATCTGCAAAAATCTCGGGCTAAATTTACGACTGAAAATCGGCCAGCGCAAGATAAGGATTTTGTAGAAATTGAATATTCCAACGAAGCAATCAATGATAACAAAACCGTAAAAGACCGGTTTATTTTAGGCCAGGGCGGGTTTTTAAAAGACTTTGAAGAAAATGTTATTGGCATGAAAGCCGGCGACCAAAAAGAATTTACGGCCAAGTTCCCGGAGAATATGCCGCGCAAAGATTTGGCCGGAAAACCAGCCTTATTTAAGGTAAAAATGCTTTCGGTTCAAAAAATGGAACTGGCCGAAATTAACGATGAATTTGCCAAGAGCCTAGGTGCTTTTGATAGCTTGGTGGCATTGAAAGAAAATTTAAAAGAGGGAATTACCCTGGAAAAACAAGAATCAGAAAAGCAACGAACACGCGGTGAGGTGTTAGAAAAAATTTCCATGCAAATTACCTTTGATATTCCTGAAAAAATGGTGGAATTTGAAAAAGAGCGATTACTGGAAGATTTAAAAGTGCAAGTCAACAATCAATTCAACATGTCGTTTGAAAAATATCTGGCTTCGGTCAATAAAACCGAAGAAGAGATTAAAAACACCTATAAATTGGAGGCTGAAAAAAGGATCAAAAACTTTTTGGTGCTGCGCGAAATCGGGAAAGCAGAACACATTGAGGTAACTCCAGAAGAAATAGCAAAAGATCTACAAAAATTGATGAAAAATTACACCCAGGACCAACTAAAACAAATTGACATCAACCAATTAACGGAGTATAGTAAAGGAGCGATATTTAACGAGAAAATTTTCCAGTTTCTAGAAAATTTATCTCGTTAAATGTAAAATTAAAAGATCAAAATTCAAAATTTTGTTATCGCTTCGCGATATTTTAAATTTTAAACTGTTATTTTGCAGTTTGATATTTGCATTTTGAATTAACAATTGTGCCTATCGTACCAACGATTATCGAAAAATCACAACGCGGTGAGCGCGTATATGACATATTTTCTAGGCTTTTAGAAGAGCGTATTATCTTTTTGGCTGGGCCGGTTACCGATATGAATGCTAATGTGGTAATTGCCCAAATGCTGTACTTGGTCTCAAAAGACCCAAAAAGAGACATAAAGCTTTATATTAACAGCCCTGGAGGTTCGGTTACAGCGGGACTGGCTATCTATGACACCATGCAGTTTATTAAATGCCCGGTTTCTACCATTTGCATCGGCCTGGCAGCTTCGATGGGAGCGGTTATTTTGGCTTGTGGCACCAAAGGCAAGCGTTTTGCTTTGCCCAACGCCGAAATCATGCTCCACCAAGTTGCCGGCGGCATGCAAGGGCAAGCCGCAGACATTGAAATTACTGCCAAGCAGATTATAAAAATCAAAGGTAAGATCAACGAGATTTTGGCTAGCCACACCGGCCAGTCAATGAGCATGGTTGAAAAAGATACCGACCGGGATTTTTATATGACCGCTTTGGAAGCCCAAAAATACGGCTTAATTGATGAAGTCATAACCGGAGCCAAGTAACCATTCTCTAAAATCCGAGAAAATATGTTTTATGCGAGCAACTCACCATGTTGGATGAGTTTTTTTGTTTGCGAATAAAGAAATTTGTACGCAAACAAAAAGTCTTAATAAATTTATTAAATTTTCAATTTCTAATTTTCAATTTTCATTAAATTTTTAATCCTGCTAATTTCTAAAACCATGGTGTTTGGAAATTAAAGCGATTAGATATTTAATAGAAATTAGAAATTAAGAATTAGAAATTCACGAACATGGATCAAATCATTATTATCGCTATCGCTGGATTTATATCATTAGCGCTGGGGTGCATTATCGGCTATTACACCCGCCAATCACTGGCCAAGCAGCGGGCCGGCTCACTGGAAGCAAAACTGGTAAAAAAGGTTCAGGAAACCAAAGAAGAAACTGAAAAATTGGTCAAAGATGCCAAAACCCAGTCTTCAAAAATTCTGGCCGAATCCCAAAAAGAAATTGATGAACGAAGAAGGGAATTTTTAAAAGCCCAGCAGCTTATTTTAGATCGAGAAAAATTACTGGAAGAAAAAATCGGCGCTTTTGAGAAAAAAGAAGATGAGTTAGGCAAAAACGTAGAAAAACTAAAAACGGTTAAAGAAGATCTAGACAAATTGCGCCTTGAAGCTGAAACCAAGCTCGAAAAAGTCGCCAATCTTTCGCGGGAAGACGCTAAAAAAGAATTATTGAGTTTAGTAGAAAAAGACTCCGAAAAAGACATTTTGGAAAGGATGAGAAAAGTAGAACAGGCCGGGCAGGACGCTTTGGCCACCAAAGCTCGTGAAATTGTCACGCTCGCTATCCAAAAATGCGCGGTAAATCATACGCTAGAGCTTTCCACGACTACTCTTCACCTTGCCAGTGAAGATATTAAGGGCCGAATCATCGGCAAAGAGGGACGTAATATTAAGGCTTTCGAAAAAATCACGGGCGTTGAATTGATTGTTGATGATACGCCCGATTCAGTCGTTATTTCCTGCTTTAATCCCGTGCGGCGCCAGATTGCCAAAATGGCTTTGGATAAATTAATTCAGGATGGCCGAATCCAGCCTGCCAAAATTGAAGAAAAAGTAGAAGAAGCCAAGCAAGAAATTTCCAAAGTCATCAAAGACGCCGGAGAAAAAACGCTGTATGACATGAATATCTTGGGAGTTAACGAAAAGCTAGTGCAGATTTTGGGCAGATTATACTATCGGACCAGCTACGGCCAAAACGTACTTCAACATTCCATGGAAGTAGCCTTAATTGCCGAAACGATTGCTGAAGAAATAGGAGCTAATGCGCCAGTCGCCAAGCGAGCAGGATTATTTCATGATATTGGAAAGGCGCTTGACCAGCAAATGGAAGGAAGCCACATTGATATTGGTATTAAGATTTTGGAAAAATTCGGTGAAAAAGAAGAAATTATCCATGCCATGAGAAGCCACCACGGAGATTTTCCGGTGGATTCACTGGAAGGCGCTATTGTGATTGTGGCTGATTCTATTTCGGCTTCGCGCCCGGGAGCCCGTAAAGACACCTTGGAAAACTATCTGCAACGATTAAGTGCGTTGGAAAGCATTGCTAATAAATTTGAAGGGGTAGAAAAAGCTTATGCTATTCAGGCTGGTAGAGAAATTAGAGTATTTGTGAAAGCTGACAAAGTAGATGATTTGGGCGTTTCAAAAATGGCCCGCCAAATCGCCGCCAACATTGAAGAAGAATTAAAATATCCAGGAGAAATTAAGGTAACGGTTATCAGAGAAAACAGGGTGGTGGAGTATGCAAGATAATCCGCTAATACAACGCTGATTATTACGCTGAATTTACGCGGATTACAAAAAAACAGCGGCGCCTTCGGGCGCCGCTGTTTTTTAACAAGAATTTTTATTTATATTTAATCACCGATCCAACCAAGAACTTGGCCAAAGGATTTTGGGCTCCAATAACCTCAAAGTGCACATGGGGGCCAGTTGCCCGGCCGGTTTGGCCCATTAATCCAATTCTATCTCCCGTGCCAACTCTATCGCCGGATTTAACAAAAACCGTCTGAAGGTGGCCATAATAGGTAACCGTGCCATTGGAATGTAAAATGGAAATATGGTTTCCCATGCCTCCGTGGTAAAATCCGTCAGCTACTGCTCTTTGAACCACGCCAGAAGCGGCGGCATAAATAGGCGTTCCAACTTTGTTTGCCAAATCCACGCCATTGTAATAGTGCAAACCTTGGGTAATAAGACCCTCTGCAGGATAGATAAAGAAATTATCAGCCAAGGGAACCGTGATGAAAGACGGCACGGGTTTTGCCGGCATCACTCCATTTGGAATAATCAAAGAATCTCCAATAAAAATATCGCCCTCTCCAGCAAGATTATTAAAGGCGACAATATCATCGGCTTTCGCTTTATAGGTTTTAGCAATTTGGCTTATCACATCTCCGGGTTTTACAATGTGCACCACTCCGGAAACGGGTAAAATAACAATCGTTTGGCCAACCTTAAGGGCCGCATTTTTTGAAATGCCATTGGCAGAAGCAATGGTTTCGGGCGTAATATTGTAATCATTGGCAAGCTTGGCAATTGTATCGCCAATTTGCACCTGGTATTCTACAATTTCTTTCCTCTGTTCGTCTGATCCGCCAAAAATGTCTCCCAACGTCTGGGTGGTTAAAATAGAGGGGGTGCTGACGGCATAAATAGAATTATCTTGGATAATCTTTAAATCCGGGGTTTCAAGGGCCAATTCTTTGTTTTGGCTGAAAAAGAGGTCGTTATTGGTTAAATTATCTGTATTTTTGAAAAATGAATTAAAAAAGATCACATTACTGTTGTTGGCATAAGTGTCTTGGGCCAAGCTATCAGAACTGATAAACAGCGACCCCAGCAAGACAATTGACATCAATCCAAAATAGAAATTGCCATTTTTCAGGCGCAGAGCCTCTTTACCAAAGAGAAGTTTTGTTTTCCGCCGTAAAAAACAAAAGAAGGGGTTTTTTGAGAATCCCTTTTCATAGATGCTGTTTACCCAGTTAAACAAAATCCTTTGGATTTTAGCTTTTGCCTTAAGGTAAAAGCTGTTTAACCGGGTGAATTTTCTATTAAAAAATGTAAGCAAGGTGTTGCTTTAAGTTTAGCAATTTTAAGCAGGTCAGTCAAGCAGTTATCCACAGCCTTTTATTATGCTATGATTAGCATAATAAAAAGAAATTCTAAATCCTAAACTCTATCTAAACGTGTTTGTGATTTGGTATTTAGAATTTTGGATTTGTTTAGGATTTAGAGTTTTGGGTTTAGAGTTTAACTATTATGGATTTAACTTCTCCAAAAACCATTAAAGAATTACTAGCTAAACACAGTACCAAGCCCCTAAAAGGGTTGGGCCAGAATTTTTTAATAGACCAAGCAACTCTCAAAAAAATCGTTGAAGCCGCAGATCTCAAGCCCACAGATACTATTTTAGAAGTAGGCCCAGGCATAGGCACCCTAACCCAAGCATTAGCACCTTTGGCAAAAACTGTCCTTGCTATAGAAAAGGACAAGAATATGGTAGAAATCCTAAAAGAAACCCTTGCGCATTTTAAGAATATAAATGTAATTCATGGAGATATTCTTAAAATGAAACCCCAAATCCCAATAGCCAATGACCAATTAACGAAAAATATCGTCATTGCGAGCAAAGCGAAGCAATCTAATACTCAATTACCTAAAAAATATAAAATCGTAGCCAATATACCTTATTATTTGACCTCGCCCTTAATTAGAATGTTTTTAGAGTCAGGCAATCCTCCCGAATCCATGGTGCTAATGGTCCAAAAAGAGGTGGCGCAAAGAATCTGTGCAAAGCCGCCCCATATGAGCATTCTAGCAGTTTCGGTGCAATTTTATGCCAAAGCAGAAATTATTTCTTATGTTGGAAAAGAAAAGTTCTGGCCCTCGCCAAAAGTTGATTCGGCAATTATAAAAATAACGCCATATTCTAATTCGTCATTGCGAAGCGCGGCGCCCGCGGGCGTCGCGCTGTGGCAATCTAACAATCCTGCATTTGTCGAAAAATTCTTTCAAATCGTAAAAGCCGGGTTTTCCCATCCCCGAAAACAACTAGCAAATAACTTTTCGGTGATTCTAAAAAAAGACCGGAAAGAAGTTGAAGTCTGGCTTTCAAAAAACGACATAAAATCCAATCAAAGAGCAGAAACCCTCTCCATTCAAAATTGGATAAATTTAACAAACAGCCTCTAGTGCAGAAACCGTATAAATGGGCTAAAATGTATAGGTTGGCCCTCTTGCATCTTCCGTATTTCTATTTTACAATTACCATATGAGCGTAAAAGATTTACAAACTAAATTAGCTCCCATATTTCGTCATTATGGCATTAAGCATGCCGCGGTTTTTGGATCTGTATCTAGGGGCGACGATAATCCAGAAAGCGATGTTGATGTTATGGTAAGACTTGGCAAACCTATGGGACTAGTTGGATTTGTGGAATTAGTAACTGAAATGGAAAAAGTGCTTGGACGAAAAGTTGACTTAGTAACAGAAGGTGGCGTAAATAAATTTATAAAACCTTATATTTTGCCAGATTTAAAAAATATATATGACGATAAAGAATGATAAAGTATATGTAGATCAAATACTTGATTCAATCAGAAAAATTGAATCGTTTGTGGATGGAATTGATAAGGATAATTTCTCCAAAAACTCTTTGGTCCAAAGTGCGGTAATTATGCAACTTACTCTGATTGGAGAAGTTTCGAAGAAAGTTTCTGATGACTTAAAAGAAAAGGTAAATTTGCCATGGAAAGAAATTGCCGGTTTCCGAGACAAAGCTATTCATAATTATTTTGATATTAATCTAGATGTAGTTTGGAATACTATTATCATTGATCTACCACCATTAAAAGAGGAATTGCAGAAAATTTCTATCTAAATGAAATCTTAAAAAGATTAAACAAGTGGGTTCGCGAAAGCGAACCCGCTTGTTTGTATGCCACGTTTTTAACAAAAAGTTATCAACAGCCAAAATTTATTACCAAAAATGCAAAACATGGTACAATGACTGAATTTAGAATCCGTGTGATCCCCCGCGCCCGCGGGCGCGCGGGACAGAAACAGTCTCAAATTTTTCAAATTTCAAATTTACACATTTCAAATTGATTTCAAATTTCAAATTGTAAATTTCAAATTAAACCAGTGCCCCATTTTTTATCCCATATTTTTAAAGAAAAAAAGATCATCTCTTTGGTGGTTTTGGTTTTTATGTTGGGGGGAATTGTTGCTCCAACCATCGCCAAAGCAGATTATGGATTGGAAACTATTACCAGTATAGCTGACGCAGGCCTCCAAATAGTAGTTCCTCCCTACGGAGCCTATAAACAAGGAAGCAAAGCATATAACAACCTTAGTCAGTCGGCAAAAGACAAGGTGAGCGAAGTTGCAGGGGCAACTGGAGATGCTGTTGTTAGTGCCCTATTATCTATTCCTATTGGTCTTAGTGGATTTTTTTCTTTTCTTGGGACAACGCTACTTAACGCCGTCATAACTCTAGCAATAAGCAATACCGAATACACAAAAAATGGCGCCGTGAATATAGGATGGCCTATCGTAAGAGGCCTAGCTAATATGGTTATTGTTATTTCGCTTATTGCAATAGCGCTAGCCATGATTTTGCGTTTAGAAATGTTTGGAGACAGAAAAAAGGCTCTGGTCAAGTTAATCATCGCCGCCCTTTTAATTAATTTTTCTTTGGTAATCTGCGGAATAGTTATTGACGCTTCAAATATTTTTATGAAATATGCTTTGTATGGCGGCCAAAAAAGTGGCGGTACTACCGTGGCAGATTTTATATCTAAAAACGAACTAGAAACCTTCAAAGAGTTGCTTGGAAAGGCAGGTAGCAATCCATCCACCCTTGATTCTATCGCAAGAGCAGCCGGCACTACATTCTTTTTTGCCATGAAAGGCGCCATTTCTTTTCTTTTTGCCTTTCTATTTTTATTCAGGATCTTCGCCCTTTGGATTTTAGTTATTTTATCCCCTTTGGCTTTTGCCTCTGTTGTTTTGCCCCAAACAAAAAGCATGATTTTTGACAAGTGGATCAATAACTTTTTACAATGGTGTTTTATTGGAGGAATTGGTGCCATGTTTATTTATATCGGAAACCAAGTGCACGCTGGCATTGGGACTTATCCAGGATTTAGGGAATTACTTAATGGTCCCGATAAGGCCATTGGCGGAATCCTTGCTTTTCTCGTACCGGGGATGTTTTTGGTCATGGGATTTATTGCTTCCATGCAGATATCGGCCATGGGGGCTAGCGGAGCGCTTAAAGCCAGTAGATGGATAAATAGCAAAGCTATTGGAGCAGCAAAAGGTCTTGCCAAAGGATCGCTTAAGGCTGGACTTGCAACGGGCAAAGCAGCTGGCGGCGTCGCTGGTAACATAGTTGGGGCACAAGGATTTAAAGATAGTTTTGGAGAATTATATGGTCAAATAAGATATGGCATAGGAAGATTTGGAGAAAAAGCTGGGCTAACCAAAGCAGGAACCGCAAATAAGAACTTTCAGGATAGACAAGCAGCAAAAATCAAACCTTATACAGAATTGGCAGAAGCTGAGAAAAATTCTGATGTTATTGCAGATAGAGCACAAAATGGAAAAAGCGCTGCTGAAAGGGCGGCATACACTAAGGTGTTGTCTGACAGAAAGAAACTAAGCAAGATCGATCCATCAAAGCGCCAAGAAGCTATAAACAATGCAGAAAAGCATGGTATTGACACTAGCAAGTTTGCAGAAGCAGATTATCGTTATGCGGAATTTGATAAAAAGACTATTGATAGAATTCGAGCAACAAATCCAAGACTTACATTGGCTCAAGCAAAAGCAGCAGCAAGACAAGAACAGCTTGAGGCAAGCCTACCAAGCATGTCTGGTGAGCAAATAAGAAATATCGATAAAGAAGATATTACAGCTGACCTTGTAACAAGTAAATCATTTACCGCAAATATAGCAAGAAAATTCAAGACAGCAGATCGCGCACATATCAATGCTCTTAGAGACCCTGCAATTAGAAAAGCATTAAAAGATCAGATTGCTGCTGCGAAAGCTGCTGGCAATAAAGCAGAAGTAAATAGGTTAAAAAATATAAGAAAAGAAATTAGAGACCTACCATAATAAATCACAAACAATGAAAGAACAAAAAAAAATAAGAGTAATATTCGATCAAAATGCGGAATCTGTTTTTTCTGATATTTTAAAGAATAACGGCTTCGAAGAAAGTGACGAAGATTTCTTTAATGAACTCGACAAGGATGTGGAGTCAAAAGCGAAAATTATAAGGGACGCTACAATTACTATTGCAAATGGCCTAATTCCCGAGAAGAATTTAATTGAACTTTTGCAAAAACATCTCAAAGCTCCCGAATATACTATAAAGAAAATAGTAGAAGACATAAAAAACAAACTCTTGCCATTATTATTAATCTACCCCGATGAAAAATTTAATGACAAAGTTTTTAGAGAAGAAATTTCTAAAAAAGTTTTTGGCATTGAAGACGGTAAATCAGAAATAGAAAGTGAAACAAAAGAATTAATAGAAAAAATAATGACTAACAAAAATAATCCCATATCTACGATAAATAAAAAGCCTAGCGAAATACAAGATTATAATGGAATAAAAAAGAACGATTCAGAATTGGCGCACCTTAAAATAACACCCATTACGAATGTAGAAAAAAATGCAGAGAACATGGAAAAAGAAGGAAAAAATATAACTACACAGGAAAAAAATAAATTCTCCAAAAAAAATGAGGATAGTAAAACACCCGAAGAAGAAACAAAACCAGATCCATATAAAGAACCGATTGAATAATTTTGCAAAAAAAGAGGGTTTAAATCTATAAAGATCTAACCCTTTCTATCTATTACTTAATTTCCCATCCCTCATCGGGATCGTCGTCATCATTGTCGTCGTCAGATGACTTTGTTTTTTTCTTCTTCTTTTTTCCACCACTATCACTGGTTCCATCAGAAGCTTGTCCTCCGCCAGAACCGCCACTCAAGCCTCCATGAAGAATTTTCGCCAACATGGCAACATATCCTTCTGGACTTGAGACGTGAATCTCTTGGATACCTGTTCCCAAACCCAGTCTTCTTTTTATAATATCAAGATTCATTTCGATAATTGATTTGTATTTTAACAAAGCCCCGTCCAAGTTGTCTTGAAATTCTTTCTGAACCACTTCAAATTTGGCGCCCGTTAGATTAGCAATCATTGCCACTAAGCGCCCCGTAGTCTCTGCCGCAAAACCTTTGGCGACAAACTGCTGTTTTCTTTCCGCATTAGCGGCTTCTTGGATGTCGTCAGGAGGACTAATGTCTCTGATTTCGATCCCGTGAGGCTCTATGAGAATACCCCATTCATCCTTGAACATTTTCAGTAAGGGATCACTGCCGATGCCAGCAATTTTTATGTCTGGGTGGCCATTTTCACTTTTAATGGTAAACCCATCCCACAAATCTTTATTGGAATCTTCTCGCTTCAGAATGTCATCCAAAGTCAAGTTTCTAATCCACGCTCCAAGGAGAGCATTTAGCTTGGTCATGACGTTCTCAAACCAGTTTGAAGGCGCTTTAAAGAGCGCTTTTTCAGGGTTTAAAACTCGCATAGTTACCAAAAATCGTATAGTTAAGGGAATTCTTTCCGGTGGCCTGGTTTCGGCTTTTTCGATTTCTGTTGCATAGACATCCGGCCTAACAAGAATGTAATTTATTATCTTTTCTTCAAACCTGATTTCTTCTTTTCCCTTTACAAGCTGAATTCCTCTCCAACGAAACTTGTAATGATGAATAGTATCAATAAAAGGTATGCCGATATACCTTAATCCTCCCCAAAAAGACGATGAATCTTTTATGGGAATAACATCTCCCTTTTTATACCCATCAACAACTACGTTGCCTGCTGCATCTACCTCGTCACTCTCAGCTAATTTGTGACCTTCCCACTTCATGATGATTTTCAGAAATCCCTTGAATCTTTTTACTGCTTTTGCAGTTCCTTCTTCTACATTAGTAAGTAGAATCTCCATCCTCACTCCTCTTAGAATACCCGTTTTAATGCCGCAACAAGCGGATTCTAACAGGCAAATTGTCAAAGGGCCACTTGGAACGTCCAAGTTACTATCAATACACTATCATGATAATGTTTTCTTGTCAAATTTTTCCCACGCGATCCTAATACGCAAATCGCATCCGAATGATCCTAATGCGAAAAAGAGATTGCCGCGCAATGACGGTAGTGGACAGTTTAATAACCCATTCCTCTACGGCGGCCCCGCGGGGCCGCCGTAGAGCATAAATTAAAATGTGCTACTCCACAAAAAAATCGCTTTTTTGAAGCGATTTTTTCGTGGTTGAATTCACAAGCAAAACACTTACTTTATTATTTTTTTTGCAATTTGCGGAATTTCTTTAATAAAAAACTTTTTAACCTCTTTCCAGGTTGCTTTAAAATAAATTTCGGGTTCCGGATCCGTTTCTGCGTCATCAAAATATACCAAGCTTTTTAAAATATGGGTAAGATTTTGACGTATATTGTACTGCTTATCTATTTTCAAAATACTCTCGTGCAACGGTACTATATTTTGGCATATCCAATATAAATCAAAAAAATCCCGTTTTTTGCCTCGCTGAGATATTGCTATGATTTTCATCACAGCAATATCGGGAATAGCCAACAAAGAAACTGTGCCAAACTTACATATTTTCTCAGCTGGCGTAAAAAAGGGATAAGCAATAAAACTCATTTTTGTTTTTGAAAGTATGCCAAATACTGTTCCTTCACTTATGTTATTGGTAATCCACTCTCCTTGCTCATATAATATTTTTTCAACGCCCTTTTCATCAAAAGTTTTGTTTTCTGTAAAAAAATCTAAATCGTAAGACCGGCGATGCCCAGACTGCAGAGCCAATGCGGTGCCTCCTGCTAAATACCATTTATCGCGCAAAAGAAAATCCATCTGTGAACACTTTTTTAACGCTAAGACAGCATCTTTTGGCAAAGTATTAAAAAAAAGCTTAGCAGTATTTTGTTTTATTTCAAAATCAGAGACCATAGGGCTTTTGATTTGGGACTCAATTGAACGCGCGGAAGACCAATAACTTTTTTAATAGTGTGTTTTGGATAATAACGCAAAACCCATCCTACTTCGCCTGGTTCTCCAAACTCTAAAACACGCTCAATAATATATCGGGCGTTTTTTTTAACGTCTATGTTTTTAGGGTTAACATCCCAAAATAGCGTCTGTCTAAATTTCATCGGTTTTATTGCTTGTTTCATGTCTTTATTGTAGCACAAAATCCTCAAATTACAAAATACTTATACAGTTGTTAATATCTCGATTATTTACTTGATTTCTAATGTGATATAATAGACAAATATATCAGATAAACGTCTAGAAGCTGTGAATTAGCAAACCCCTCGGAGGTATTTTGTCCAAATTTGGAGATAGAAATGTGATAGAATTTTTAGGCTTAGCCGGAGGCTTCTGGCTTAAAATTATTGCGAATTTCCAGCCCAGATTTGGAGAAAAGACCCGAAAAGTAATTTTTAAAACGAGAGTTTCACAGTTCAGAGCTTAAAAACATGGCTCAATATCCCATTCCACAATTCATAGAAGCCGAAGGAAAGATTGTTTCCTTTTTAACCTTCCGACAGTTTTTTTGGCTGGTTGGGGGCGGTGTTATTTGCATTGGAAGCTATTATCTGCTGCCTTTCTGGCTGTTTATCATTTTATCGGCGCTCGTAGCATTATTTGTGGCTCTGGTAGCGTTTATCAAAATTGACGACATGTCGGTCATTGCGCTGCTCTTAAACTATATGATGTTTTCGACAAAATCAAAAAATTATGTCTGGAAGAAAAAACAAACAGAATATCCGTTTAAGACGAAGGACACCATAACTGCTGGTCCGCCCAAACCCGAGGATAGCAAATTACAGAGCGTAAAGGGGATGGTGGAATACCGGAAGAAATAAATAACGAATTTCCACACAATGTACGAATCAACACGAATCACGAATAAAAACTTTTTAGAAGCAGAGCTTTCTTATAAAATTCAGGGAGCAGTTTATAATGTGTTTAACAAATACGGCAGGGGACTAAAAGAGCAAATTTATCAAAAAGCTTTAGAGGAAGAGTTTAGAAAAAGTGGGATACCCTTGATACAAAAAGCGTAATTCGTGATTCGTGTTGATTCGTTAAACATATTTGTGTTAATTCGTTCAAAACAATGGATCTAACCACTCAAGAATTTTTAGAACTCAAAGACATCAAAGAAGGGGTTTTGATATTAAAAAACAACGACATCCGCGGGGTTTTAATGATCTCTTCGGTGAATTTTGCATTACAGTCAAACGACGACCAATCAGCCATTATTTACGCCTTCCAGAATTTTTTAAATTCGCTGGATTTTCCCTGCCAGATTATTGTCCAATCAAGGAAAATCAACATCACCCCCTACTTAGACGATCTTAAAAGCCTGCAACAACAGCAAACGAATGAATTGCTAAAAATACAGACTAATTCTTACATCCAGTTCATTCAAGATTTGGTGCAGGGCGATGCCGTGATGACCAAAAACTTTTACATTGTCGTGCCCTATGCTTTAACCGCGGTGCTGGGAATGGGAGCCGTAACCCGCCAATTTAATTTTTCAGGATTATTCGGCGGTAAGAAATCTGAAAACCCGGGCCAAAAATCACAAATAACCGATGAAGAATTTGAAAAATGCAAAAACCAGCTTTGGCAAAGAATGGAATTTTTAGCGCTGGGGCTTAAGCGATGCGGCTTAGACAGCATTCCACTGACCACCCCTGAATTAATTGAACTCTTTTGGTCACTGCACCACCCGGATCAGGCGGAAATAGGATACAGCCCGGAGATTTCACCGGAACTACTGAAATAGCTACGAATTTTCAATTTCTAATTTCTAATTTCTATTAAATTTTAAATGAACCAATTTCAAAACAAAAAAGCTTACGACCTAGAAGAAAGATCCGCAGTCTTTGCCGAGAATATCATAGAATTTGTTAAAAATATAAAAAGGGATGATATTAATAGAAATATTATTATCCAATTGACGAGAGCTGCCACGTCTGTTGGTGCAAATTACTACGAAGCAAACGCTTCAAGTTCTAAAAAGGACTTTAGAAATAAAATATATATTTCAAAGAAAGAGGCGAATGAGACAAAATATTGGTTAAGAATGTTAGCTAAAAATAACACAGAACTAAAAGAGCCTATAAGAAATCTTTGGCAGGAAGCTCATGAATTTCATCTTATATTCCAAAAAATTACTAATACTATTGATGCCAAGAAAGTTTTTGAAAATTAGAAATTATACATTTAATAGAAATTAGAAATTGAAAATTAGAAATTAACAAACATGGTTTTTGATTTTAATTTATTCAGTAACAAAAAAAAGGTGGAGGATGTTGATGAAAAAATATTTGCATCAGATGATATTAATATCAAAGATATCATTGCTCCTCCCTACATTGGCATCACCCAAGACTATATAAAACTAGGAGAAAAAATTGCCAAATCCTTTTTTATTTTTTCCTATCCGCGGTATTTAAACACCGGGTGGCTTTCGCCTGCCATCAATTTAAATGTTCCCATGGACATCTCATTTTTCATCCAGCCCATTAACAGCACCATGATTTTAAAAAAGCTCCGATCTAAAGTCACTCAAGTTTCTTCTGAATTAATGGAACGGGAGGAAAAGGGCCTCATCCGCGACCCGGCCCTTGAAACTTCTTACCAAGACATTGAAAACCTGCGCGACAAAATCATCACCGCCCAAGAAAAAATATTTCGATTTAGCTTGTATATTACCATTTTTGAACAAACCCCCGAAGCCATCAAAGAAACTGAAACTACGTTGCGATCCATTTTTGAATCGCGCTTGATTTACATCAAACCGGCCCTATTTAAACAAAAAGAGGGCTTTATTTCTACCAGCCCCTATGCCCTAGATTTACTGCAGGTCAACACCCCCATGGACACCGAACCGCTTTCCACCGCCTTTCCGTTTATTTCTTTTGACCTAAGTTCAAACCAAGGAATTTTATACGGCATCAATCGGCACAACAATTCCCTTATTTTATTTGACCGGTTTACGTTGGAAAACTATAACATGGTGGTCTTTGCTAAATCCGGCGCGGGCAAATCTTATGCCATAAAATTAGAAATCCTGCGCTATTTGATGCGGGGGATTGATGTGATTGTCGTTGACCCGGAAAACGAATATGAATTTTTAGCCAATGGAGTTGGCGGGGATTTTTTCAAAATTTCTTTGACTTCGGACATCCATATTAATCCGTTTGATTTGCCAACCCCGGGCCCCGAAGAAGATCCGCAAGACATTTTACGCTCAAACATTATTAACCTAGTGGGACTGTTAAGAATTATGCTTGGGGGATTGACCGCCGAAGAAGACAGCATTTTAGACCAAGCCCTAACTGAAACTTACGCCGTGCGCGATATTACCGCCCAGTCAAATCCGGCTTCGTGGCAGGAAAATATTCCGCTCTTATCTGATTTTGCCGAAATTTTAGAAAACATCACCGGAGCTGAATCCATGGCCACACGACTTAAAAAATTTACGACCGGGACTTTTTCTAGTTTTTTTAACCAAAAAACCAACATTGTCATGGATAAACCCTTTATTGTCTTTGGCATCCGCGACATGGAAGAATCACTAAGACCGATAGCTTTGTTTATTGTTATGCGCTACATTTGGAATATTATTCGGACCAACATCAAAAAGAGAATTTTAGTTGTTGACGAAGCTTGGTGGCTCATGCAAACTCCCGATGGCGCTTCGTTTTTATTCGGCCTGGTAAAACGGGGCCGCAAATACTGGCTGGGAGTTACCACTATTACTCAAGACGTGGAAGATTTTATGGGGTCAAGCTATGGCAAAGCCATTATCACCAATTCATCATTGCAATTATTATTAAAACAATCTACCGCCAGCATTGAAGCCGTAGAAAAAGTATTTAATTTAACCGAACAAGAAAAGGAATTATTGTTGTCAGCCAGCGTGGGAGAGGGCCTCTTTTTTGCCGGCAAAAAACACGTGGCCATTGCCGTCAAAGCCAGCTACACCGAAGATCAGATTATTACGACCAGCCCCGGGGAAGTGGAGAAAATTAAGGAGGCGAGGAAGAGATTAAAAGAGAATGGCTAATTTTTGCCGCGCGCCCCGCGGGGCGCGCGGCTTGATAATTTAAAATTCGAGAACATGGCAGAATCACAGGGCACAATACAAAAAGTCGCAAGAGGAATAATAAAAAGACTTGGCTGGTCATTGCCCCAATGGACGCCAGGCATTGGTTTTTTATGGCCCGGAAATATTATACTTGTTTGGAAGACCATGAAAGGAAATTTAATGGGACCGGAAGGGATGTTAATGCTGACCATCGCCGGGTCTTGCTATATAGTCACTTTGAGCATGGGTATTCTTGAAATTTGGTTTGACGGCGGAATTTTTACCACATTAATTACATGGGCAATTGACGGGTTTTTTGTCACCTGGGTATACACCAGAGGTTATGGTGGAGGAACAGCAACCCAAGAAAGCAGTTCAAAGCCTGCAGAAGAGGGAACTAAAGAATCACCAAAAGAAGGGTCAGCGAAAACTTCAACCAAGCCGGCAACAACTAAAAAATAAGAGTTATCCACATCTTATTAGAAAATGAATTATGCTATTATTAACTAATTTAATTTTAAATTAGCGTTATGCCCAAAAAACTCAAATACCCGCTATTATTTCTGGCTGTTCTTGTATTGTTTTTGACTGTTAGTCAAACGGTTTTCGCGCTTGAAAATGACTATCCGACTATTGGCGGCATTAAACTAGACAAAAATTCCACATTACCTGATTTTATCGCCTACTTCTTTTACTTAGCCGTGGGATTTGCCGGAATCGTAGGCGTACTTTCTATCGTCATTGCCGGCATTACGCTTTTGGCATCAGCGGGAAATCCGGCCTCGCAAGGCGCAGCGCGAGAAAGAATTTTCGGCTCCATTTTAGGCATTGTACTTTTGATGTTTTCGATAACTCTGTTAAGTACGATTAACCCCCAACTTATAGATCCAAACCAGCCCGCACTCACAACAACCGTAGGAGCGGGACTTTATTTGGTTAATAGCTCTGATAATTTTATTGTAGCCCCTCCTTACCAGGCCGATACCTCAAATTTACTAGAAGGATTTAATAAACTTGTTTATATCTGCAAAAACCCGACAAACAGCCCGGATCTTTTAGTTTATAGATATTCGCTGCCAGGCCTAGATGACAATGATCCAGATGCAGACGTTGTGACATTGCAGTGCGGAAAATCAACAGACATCTTTGGCACATACTCTTACAAAACAGCCTATAAACAGCCAGGTGTATACCTTTTTAAAGGAGCGGGCTGTACTGGCATTAGCACCGAAGTCATCACCAACACCGGCACCCTGCCCAAAGAATTTGAAAGAAAAGTAACTTCAGCCTTAATTGTTAATGGAGCCGGCGACAATGACCCTCATTATGGATTTGTCTTAACCGCCGACCCAAATAATCAAGGAACCTGCAGTGAGCCATTTAATAATTTTAGTGCCGAAGACCAATGCATTAACGTGTCTATCACCGGCCCTGGTTGCAAACCCACCAACACTTTGCCACCAATAGATCAACCAAATTCCGGAGTTTGCGATAGCCTAAACAATAAATGTATTCAAGATTACACTGGTCAATACTGCATTGAGCACAGCGACTGTGGTGGTGGCAGTGATTATTATTGCGATGGTGCAAGTGCAGAAAGCCAAACCGTCGGACACTGCAAATCTTATACAGAACTTGCTTCTTGCACTAACGTCGGTAGTAGTTGTGAAGAGCCCTCTAAGTGTGGTGTGGACGATAATGGTAACGCATTTTGTGGACCCGAAGGTACTGGCGAACCCTGCAAAGATGTAAACGACTGCCCCCTTCCACCAGACAATCGAGGAGGCTATTGTGACACCGAAAGTCATACTTGCGAGGCGGAATCCACTTGTGATCCCGAAACAGAAGACTGTATAAGTTGCAACAACGACGATGATTGCAATATCGACAGTGGCGCCCACTGCGACCCCTTTGCCCCTGAGCCCACCTGTAGTCCTTATGGTGTTGGCGAACAATCTTGCACTAACAATATCGACTGTGCCGGTAGCAAATGCGATGAATTTAGCCCTACACCTAGTTGCAGCCCCAACGGCACTGGCGCAGATTGCACGAGCGATACCGAATGCGGCGGCTACTGCGACCCCGACACCCAGCAATGCGTATATGAAAGTTGTGATCCCGCCCTTGAAGACTGCATTCCTTGCAACTTCAGCAATAACAATGCGAATGGTGGAATAGGCAATCCCGCCTGCACACCACCCGAACCCGAAAGCTATTGCACTACTACAAGCCTATTTAACCCATATTCTCAATGCTCGGAAACTGGAACTAGTGGAATAAAATGTACTCCTGGAGTGACTGATTGCAATGGCCCTAAAGGTTATTGTAATTTCTCAAATAATCAATGTACTACCGACAAGTTTTATTTCCAAAATGGATATCCATGCTTACTAGGAAGTCCTTGTGAGCTACCACCCTCAACTGGCTTTAAGTGCAGTGCGCCAAAGGGTGGCAGTGGTGGTATTTGCGGACCCGCTGGAACAAGTTCATACACCAATGACGGCTGTAGTAGCACCTCAAAAAGCGGCGACCCTTGCAATGTCCCGGTTCCACCGCCGCCGCCACCTCCAACAGGAGGCATGACCTGTAACACCGCTACAAAACAATGTGTTCTTGGATTACCTGGACTGACTTGTGATGCCCAACAATGTTCTACTGCAGTGGCAGGGGGAATAACATGCAATGCTAGCACGAAACAATGTGTTCCTGGGTTACCTGGGCTGACTTGTGATGCCCAACAATGTTCTACTGCAGTAGTAGGATCGGGAATGACCTGTGATACTAATTTAAAACAATGTGTTCCTGGATTACCCGGACTTACTTGCGATCCAGCAACCTGTTTCCTTTCAAATAAAACAGGAATAACTTGTGACACCAGCACACAAAAATGTGTTCCTGGATTATCGGGAACTAGCTGTGACGCGCAAACTTGTTCTGGTCAAATAGATACTAGTACATCTCATTGTTTGGCTGGAACCTGTGTTCCGGGCGCAGTAGGCCCACAACTGCCCTGGTGCGAATTTGACACTGATTGCCCACAACAATTTACCACTAGTTATTCTTGTGACATTGCAACTAATCAATGTCGGCTTGGAAATAATAATGGTGGAGTAGCTTGTACTAGCGCCAGTGATTGCGGATTCTCTTGCGACATCGATGGTCAATGTTTAGCTGGTTACCATGGATATGGATATTGCAATCCTTCCTCTGGAGGATGTGGAACAGGTTACCTTCATAGTGAATGTAATTTTATGGATCATACGTGCGACTTAGTATTTGGACCAGGTACCGACCAGTGCACTTATTTCCCGGATTGCCAAGTTAATTCTAATCCAAACTTCCACACCATTTGCAAGGCATCAACAGATCCAGATATTTCGGGTAATAGGTGTATGTTAGTTGCAAATAAAAGACCGGGGGTAGCCGAACTTGACGAATGCCGGCTTGATCAACCTTGTAGCATAATTGATACTGGCGCCCTGCCATTTAATAACCAAAACCCTCCACTGGCTTCATTTTTAGGAATCCTACCATTTACGAACCAGGGCACGAGCTTATACCCCGAAAATGAACAAGCTCCAAACAATGAGGTTAGCATAAAAAATAATCTGCCCCTCGTTTTAGCAAGTGAAGCGAAGCAGGGTGCAGTCTTGTACCCTGCATCAATATTAAGCGGATTTAATGGAGCAATATTGGCAGAAGATGTTCCTGGTGTAACATGTGGCGATGGTACATGTGATTACCCCGATGAAGATTCAACAAATTGTCCTGCAGATTGCGGCAGTGGTTCTGGAGGAGGCAGTGGTGGTTCGGGTAGTAGTGGAGGCGGTGGATCAGGTGGCACTGGAAACACCAGCCAATGCGAACAGTTCCCCGCTACGTCAATTTATATTATAAAAGGATTGAATTCAAAATCCGCTGAAGCTAATAATTCAGACTTTTCTGGAAGTGGGGTAAGCATATATGAAGATGGTGGCCCAGCAACACAGGGCGAACCACGAGTCCAAGGAAATAGGCTAGTTGGCCCAAAATTTGCCTTTATTGGCAGATATTATATGACAGAGAACGGGGAATACAATAATGGTGTCCCCGGAGAACATTTTAAATATAATGGTGGGCCTGATGACTTGTTAACTGACCCAAAATACTATGGCACAGATAAGGCGGCTGCAGGAAAAGACACTTGCGCGCAACTTCCTAATACTCAAAATTCTGGTTATTGCAATAAAAAAACCCTAAAATGTATAACGGCTTACAAAATACCAATTTTCTCTAATACACCCTGCAGTTCGGTTGATAATAATGCTAATGGCACCAATGCTGATTGTGGCGCGCCATCTGGATGGTGTTCTGAAACTAAAAAATGCGTTATTCTTCCCGCACAGAAACCTTGCGAACTAGATACTGAGTGCAGTATTAATGGCATTAAAGGTGAATGCAATAAAGAAGTGCAATTACTAGGTCCAGGGACTAGTCCCACCAGTGGAATATGTTCTTTTCCAAATTCTTCCCACGGTGACGCTTGTTTAGCAGACAGAAATTGCGATCCCACTGGTGCTGCCTATCCATGCACCCGAGCTATAGAGCCTAGTGGCAACTTTTTAACCATTCTTTATAGTAAAAACGGGCTCCCTGATGGTGCCCAATGCTATATTTCCCCAGGCAAAATACAAGATTTAGCCAATTATGACATTGTAGACCAAAATAGAAAAATATTCAGAATGGACATTTTCCCGATCGTACCGTAAATCTTTGATAAGTTTCGCACAAACAAAAAGACAAGCTTAAGTAAGCTTGTCTTTTTGGTCATCATCTCTATCCCAAATTACTACGATCGTAGTAATTTGGGATGGATTTCATAATTATTCGTCATTGCGAGTTTTTACGAAGTAATCTAGATTGCCACGCCTCGTCTGCGGACGAGTCTCGCAATGACGGTGTGCAGATTGCCTTGCGGCGGCCTTACGGCCGCCGCTCGCAATGACCAAAAAATTATTTGGGACTAATAATCACCGACCTATCTACCCCCTCCCCATGGCTTTGGGTAATAATATCTTGCCGGCCGGCAAGTTCGCTATGAATAATTCTTCTTTCATAAGAAGGCATGGGAGGCAATATTTTTTCTTTTTGGGTTACCACCACTTCGCGCGCCAAATCCGCCGCCATTTTTTTCAAATACAATAATTTTTGTTTTTTATAATCGTTAATATCTAAATCCACATAAAAATCTTTCTGGAGCTTTTTATTTAAAATAATCCTTAACAGGCGCCCCAATTCAAACAATGTTTGGCCGCTTTGCCCAATTAAAACCTGCGGCTCTTTTATGTGAATATCCACATTCACACATTCTTTATTGTTTACCAATGATGAGTTTAATTCCACCGTCAAAACATCCACCGTCATTTTCTGCAGGAACTTTTCTATGGTTTCTTTAATTGTTTTTAATTCTTGTTCCTCCATTATTTTTTATTCTTTTTAAGGATGAAATACTGCTGGATTATAGAAAATATTCCGCTTGCTATCCAGTACAATCCTAGCGCTGAAGGCAGTTTTAAAAGAATGACTATGGTTATGATTGGGAAAAAGTACAGCATTTGCTTTTGCATCATCGAAGACATGTCATTGGCCGCCAAGCCCTTGGTGGGGCTAGGTGTTAACATTTTTGTCTGGAAAAACTGCAAAATACCGGCCAAAATAGCAAAAATCACGTTTGGCTTAGACAAATCTGCAAGACCAAGAAATACTGGATTAATATGCCCCGGATTTACGACAAAGCCATATAAATTACTAAGCTGTTCGGGCTTTAAGCCGTTCCAAAACACATTATAAAGGGCAATTAATATGGGAAGCTGGATTAAAGCCAACAGTAGCCCACTAAAAGGGTTGATTTTTTCTTTGCGATACAGTTCTAGGGTTTCTTTGGCTTGTTTTTCTTTGTCGTTTTTGTATTTTTCCTGAATCTCTTTTAATTGAGGTTGAAGGCTTGAAAGGGCTTTTTGGGATTGTAGGGCTTTTACCGAAAGGGGATAAATAATAACTCTTATAATAATCGTAAGAACAATAATGGCTATGCCAAAGTCGTGCCCGGGAAAATAGTCGTATATTAAAACCAGCGCATTAAAAAGCGGAAAGTATAAGAAGATTTTAAAAAAATTAACTATAAATCCAAACATTTAATTGGAGTAGTCGCGAATATACAAATTTACGATAATATACGAATTTTACAAATATACAAATCTTGCCGCCGTCATTGCGAGGCGCCCGCAGGCGCAAAAGCAATCTCGTATTCGTATATTTGTAAGATTGGTATATTTGAACGTATTAGTATATTCGTGATTACTCCCTATATTATTTTTAACTTTTTAAGCCCGCCTCCCACCATGTTTTGTATTTCTAAAAACTCTTTTTTTTCAATTCCCGGTAACGTGATAACAACAACATCTATAACCCCTTTCAATTCTTTTAATCTAAGAAAGATTGCGTCTCGCAATCTTCTTTTAACCTTATTTCTTACCGTCGCCTTGCCAGAAACCTTGCGGCTCACCACAAATCCAAAACGGCTTTCTGGCAAATTACTTTTTAACATTTTAAATATTAAAAAGCCGTTTTTTACGCTTTCCCCTTTTTTAAAGACCAGATCAAAATCCTTTTTTTTGGTTAAACGGTTTGGTTTTGGCAACACCTTCCCTGAATTTCTAATTCATAATTTCTAATTTCTATTAAATATCTAATTGCTTTAATTTCTAAACGTATTTGAAAATTAGTGTATTAAAAATTTAATGAAAATTGAAAATTAGAAATTGAAAATTAATAACTATACTGAGAGCTTCTTTCTTCCTTTGGCTCTTCTCCTTTGGATAACCTGCTTGCCCTTTTTGGTCTGCATGCGAACCAAAAAACCATGGGTTCTTTTCCTTTTTTTCTTTTTTGGCTTATAAGTAAAGCTCATGTATTTGTAAACTTTAAATCGCAAAATACTCAATAAAAACGGGTTTCAGGAATTTTGCGATGTAAAGTTGTATAATTTTCTAGGTTAATATATTATGGTTAGTATAGTATAAAAGAACGCATTGGTCAATTTAACATTATTGTGCGTCTAAGGTTTAACCCAAAACACACCTTATCCACACTTTATTAACAATTGACCTTATTTTATACTTATTTGACTCTCATTAATAAGCTTGATATTTTTTATATAGTTATTCTGAACTACAAAAGAGTTTCGTGATTCAGAGTATTTTAATTATTATAAAGTTTCGGCGTGACCTTGTGCCAATTTTGGCGTAATTGCGCAAAATCTCATTATTATGGACAATCATGAACTTTGGCAATCAGTTTTAGCTCAAATGCAGCTCAATATATCCAAGGCTAATTTTGCAACCTGGTTCCAAAACACCCAAATTATTTCAAAAGAAGAAGAAAAGGTGATTATTTCGGTTCCCAACGCTTTTTCTAAAGAGTGGTTAAACAACAAGTACTACAAACTAATCCTTAAAACCATCTTTGATCAGGATAATTCCATTAAGGGGCTAGAATTTGTCATAAATCCAAGATCCCTAGAGAAAAAGGAAATAAAAGAAGTAAAAGAAAACACCGAAAGCAACAAAATTGACGTAGAACAATTAAAATTTGACGAATTTAAGGTTAATAAAGAAACCAATCTTAATCCTCGCTATGTATTTGAAAACTTTGTGGTAGGATCATTTAATGAATTGGCTTATGCAGCAGCCTTGGCGGTTTCAGAAAACGTTGGCAATACCTATAATCCGCTTTTTATTTATGGCGGAGTCGGGCTTGGTAAAACACATTTAATACAAGCTATTGGGAACAAAATCAGCGATGGCCCTAAAAAAAAGAAGGTAAAATATATTTCTTCTGAAAAGTTCGTTTCAAACATTATTTCTGGAATTAGAAACCACAATATTGATGTTTTCAAGGCCAGCCTATCTTCTATTGATGTGTTAATTATAGACGACATCCAGTTTTTAGCCGGAAAAAATAAAACCCAGGAAGAGTTTTTTCACACCTTTAATTCGCTATACGAAAAAAACAAGCAAATAATCCTCTCTTCCGACAAACCCCCAAACGCCATAGCGGAATTAGAAGAACGGCTGCGATCCCGCTTTGAAGGCGGAATGATTATTGATATCAGCTTGCCTGATTATGAAACGCGACTAGCTATTCTTAAAACAAAGCTTCAAGAAAAGAGCCTGGCACTGCCAGAAGATGTTTTAGAATACATAGCCTCTAATGTAAAAAAGAATATTAGGGAACTAGAAGGAGCTTTAAATAGTTTGCTTATTTACTATAAAACCAATGGCAATATTCCCAACCTAGAAACCACCAAAAAACTGTTGAAAAATTTTGTTTTTTCCCCTTTTAATGTGGCCAGTTTTAAGAAAATCGTTGAAACGGTCGCTAAGTTTTACAACCTGGAAGAAAAAAATATTTTTAATCCCACGAGGCGCAAAGAAGTAGTAAAACCACGGCAAATAGCTATGTTTTTACTGCGAGAAGAGTTAAAATATTCTTTCCCAGCTATCGCCCGCAAATTTGGCGGCAAAGACCACACCACGGTAATATATGCTTATAAAAAAATCCAAAAAGAGAATGAGCAAAACAACAAATTAACCGAAGAATTAAACCTAATAAAACAAAGAGTATATAGTGGATAAGTGCGTGAAAAACTGGTAATATTTGATTTAAAAAATTATACAAAAAATTTATCCGTTTTATCCTCAGGTTTTTCCCACCCACTTATCAACAGGTTATTTATTATTAATTTATAGTTAAAATAACATACCCATATTTAAAAAAATCAGAAAGACGCATCCACTAACAACTATAAACATATTATTTAAAAATTAATTTAATTGCTAACAATATCGCTTATGAAAATAGAAGTGTTAAAAGAAAATTTAAAAACAAATCTTAATATTACTGAACGGATTGTGGGGAAAAATTTATCACTGCCAATTTTAAATAATGTATTAATAACCACTGATAATAATTTTTTAAGTTTAGTTTCTACTGACCTAGAAATAGCGATTAAATTATGGATATTAGTTAAGATTATTAAAAATGGAAATATCGTTGTTCCAGCCAAGTTTTTATCAGCCTTTATTTCTTCTTTACCGAATGAAAAAATCACCATGGAGGTAAAAGACCAGAATCTATATATTGAATGCAAGAATATTAAAACCCAAATCCAGGGATATAGTTCAGAGGATTTTCCCATAATACCGGAATTTAAAAATGCTGAATACATAGAATTAGATAGTAAAAAGCTTTGCATGGGATTGGCTCAAATCATTGACATTGCTTCAACCTCCCAATCAAGGCCTGAAATTTCCGGTGTTTACTTTTCTTTTTCTAAAAATGCAATTAAAATGGTAGCCACCGATAGTTTTAGGCTGGGAGAAAAAAATATCCACTTGGAAGAACCGTTAAAAAACATAAAAGAAAAAGACTATTCTTTTATCTTGCCTCAAAAATCGGCTAGGGAAGTTATGAATATTTTAGAAAACAAAGAGGGTTTGATGAGGATTTATTTTTCATCCAATCAGGTGTTATTTGAGCTTCCCATGAAAGAGGCGGCGCATCCCCAGGTGCAGATTACATCTCGTTTAATTGAGGGAGAATATCCTAATTACCAGGATATTATTCCTACCAAATTTAAAACCCATGTGGTGTTGAAAAAAGACGAATTTTTAAATCAAATCAAAACCGCATCACTCTTTTCTGGCAAGGTTAATGAGGTGAAAATTTCAATAAACAAAGAAAAACAAGAAATTGAAGTTTTTGCTAAAAGTGGCGATGTGGGAGAAAATAGGTCAAGTTTGCCCGTTAAAGTGGAAGGAGATTCAATAGACGTTTCTTTTAATTATAAATACCTTATAGATGGGTTGTTAAATATTAAAAGCTCTGAAATAATTTTTGATATTAGTAAAGAAGAGGGTCCGTGTATTTTAAAGCCCGTGGGAGATTCTAGTTATATTTATGTGGTGATGCCGATCAAATCAATGTAGTATTGCAATACTTTGTTCAACAAAAAAACCACAAACATATGTTTGTGGTTTTTTTGTTGAACTTTAGGGTGTGGGGTTTGCTGGAGGCGTTGCTGGGGGTGTTGTGGGGTTTGTGTAGTTGGTGTAATTTTGCACAGCGGCTTCCCAAAAAGGATACATCGGGTCGGTGTTGGGATTTGGATACGAGGTGTTTAGTGGATTGTTTTTATCGATGTAGTATAAAATGCTGTGGGGCGCAGGATCAGCTGGTAATTGGCCTAGTAAAATAGGGTTTAGATTTTCTACTAAGCTTGGTGGCGTAAAATTTTCTGCCGGATGTGTTTCTAGTAATTTTTGCATCACCTTGTGCCAAATAGGAGCGGCCAGGCCAATGCCTTCGTTGGTGGTTGAAGAGTTATCGTTATTTCCAACCCATACTCCAAGGGAGGCAAATGGGGTGTATCCCATCGTCCAACCATCGTTAAAATATTGAGTGGTACCCGTTTTAGCGGCAACCTGATATTTGTCAAAATGCAGTGGGTTGTTTACGCCAAATATTGGGGCTCTGGCATTGTTGTCTGATAATACGTTATTTATTTGTCGCGCTACCTGAGTGTCGAGCACCTTGGTGGATTGTCTTTTGTTTTCTTCAATAATGTTGCCTTGGCTGTCTTCTATTTTTAAAATACTTACGGGAGGTATTTTTTGGCCCTCGGTTGCAAAAACTCCATAAGCCGATGTCATATCGAGTAGGTTTACTTCGCCCCCGCCAAGCACCAAAGACAATCCATAGCTATCAGGATCATTTAAGGTGGTAATTCCCATCTCGTGGGCGGTTTGGATGCTGTCGCGCAACCCAGCTAAGTATAGGACTTGTACGGCGGGTATGTTAAGTGATTGGTCGAGCGCATTTCTTAGAGAAATAATTCCCCGGTATCTGCCATCATAATCTTGGGGGTGATAACACTTTAAGCCGTATTGGTCTTTTTCTTGGTTGCCATCCATACTGCAATTTGGATTAAATTCTGTTTTTACATCCCACACCAGGGTGCTGGGAGTATACCCCTTTTTAAATGCGGTCGCATACACAAACGGCTTAAAAGAAGATCCTGGTTGGCGCTGACCAATAGTGGCCACGTCGTATTGCGGGTCAAATAGACAACTGCCACTGGCTTTCTGGTCGCACCCTTTTGGATACGATGTTCCAAAATAATCTTTTGAACCAATAAGCGATAAAATTTCGCCGGTTTTTGGATCAATAACCACCAGGGCGGTGTTGTTGGCTTTAAATTTCAAATTTGTTTTATCAGCATCCTTAACCACTTGCTCGGCATAATCTTGTAGGTCCCAATCAAGGCTGGTATACACTTTTAACCCCTTTTGTTTTAAAAACTCATCTCCATATTGGTCTTCCAAATATTGCTGGACATACATAACAAAGTGGGGAGCTTTTATGGGAGAAGTGATGGTGGCAAAATTCAAAATCTCATCTTTGGCTTCTTTTAATTGTGTTTGATTAATATACCCAAGTTGTTTTTCTCGCTCCAAAATATAGTTCTTTTTTTGCAAAAGCTGGTCTTTGTGGGAACCATAGGGCGAATAATAACTTGGGGCGGGAATTAGAGCAGTTAAAACCGCAGCTTCTGCCAACGATAAGTCAGAAGCTGGTTTGTTAAAATACGTTTGCGTTGCCGCTTCGGCGCCATAAGCATTTTTGCCAAAGGGTATTTGATTTAAGTACCAATTGAAAATTTGGTCTTTGGAATACCTTCTTTCTAATTCTATGCTCAATACAATTTCCCGTATCTTTCGGGACAGTGTTTTTTGGTTGGTTAAATAGACTGATCTAATTAATTGCTGGGTAATAGTGGAGGCTCCCTGGCTTGCTGATTGCAGTTTTAAATCAATGAGGATGGACCGCATAATTGATTCAAAGTCTATGCCGCCATGCTGGTAAAACCTGGCGTCTTCAGATGCCAAAACAGCATGTTTTAAATTGTCTGAAATTTTGTCAAAAGAAACAATCTCTCTTTTTTCTTCTCCGTAAATGTCATACAAAAGCACTTTTCCGGTTCGATCATAAATTTTGGTTGACTGAATAATGGGGCTTTCGCCGAATTTTTCGGGTCGGGGCAAGTCGTAGGTATAGTAAAAAAAGAGAAATAGTATAAAAATACAGAAAGCCAAAAAGGCAAACAATACATATTTGCCGATGGTTTTGGCGACACCCCACTTGTTGTCGTAATTTTTTATCTTTTTTAGGATTTTTTTAACCGAATCTAAAAAGTGTTTCATAAGACCTCTTGCAAAATTAGGCTTCGTGCGAAAATACAGACTTTGCAGACGAAAAATACGATAGAATTTTTTAGTTTACCCTCTGCGGTAAGCTAAAAAATTATTGCGTATTTTTCGTCCAAAGGCTTTATTTGCAGTAAAGCCTTATTTTGCAAGAGGTCCACAGTAATACGCGTATTCTACAACATTTTTATTAAAAATCAATACGACTCTTTTTTCCAACAAACCAAAAACCAGCTTGAGGGCTGGTTTTTGGGTTGCGGTATGTTTTATATTAAATATCTAGCTATTCTTCGTCGTCTGCCATACTTAACTCTTCTTCGTCATCGTCAAGATCTTCTTCGTCGTCAACCTTTTTTTCGTCATCTTCTTCTTCGTCTTCATCGTCGTCCATAGTGTCATCGTCTAAATCGTCAGACTGATTTAAGATGTTTAAAAAATCATCCTCCATGTTTTGAATTTTAAATTTGTAATTTGAAATTTGAATTCAATACTAAATCTTACAATATTTTAATTTGAAAAGGCAACGTATTTTAGTATTTCAAATTGTAATATTTTTAAATTGATTTCAAATTGTAAATTTCAAATTGTAAATTATTTTATCTTTCCCTATTATATTTTTTCACGCACTATTGTCAAGCTTTTCCCTCTCCACAGGCTATAAAAACCTCTTTAAGTAGGCTTCAAAAAAGCGCAAAGCGCTATGCCTAGCGCATCAAAAGCGTCATCTTTTTTCCGGTCTTTTTCTTTTAAATCAAAACCACTTAAATCTAGAAGTTGTTTTGTCATTTCTTGAACCTGTTTTTTTTCAGCTTTGCCATATCCCACAATTGTCATTTTCATTTGCAGGGGGGTAAATTCCAAAACAGGAACATTGCTTTTTGCCGCCGCCAGCAAAATAACTCCCCTGGCCTGGCTGACGGGCATGACGGTTTTTAGGTTTTTAAAGAAAAAAAGATTTTCAATTGAAACTACGTCTGGTTGGTGTTTTTTAATTAATAGGCAAACCTGGTCGTATATTATTTCCAGCCTTCTGCCCATTAAAGATGATTTGCTGGTGGTAATGCAGCCAAAATCCAAAACCTTGGGTTTTTCGTTTCGGTCTTGTTTTTGGCCCTTTGGTTTTTTAGTTGAAATAATCGCATAGCCTACCAGAGCTGTTCCTGGGTCAATGCCTAAAATAATCATAATAGTTTCTAGTTTTAAGTTATTGGTTTTAGTTATTAGCTTAAAGTCAACTAGAAACTTTAAACTAAAACTTTAAACTTTAAACCTTCAACTATTTCAAATTCGAGTAAACATCCTGAACGGCATCGTTTTCATCCAAAGCTTCAAATAATTTTTTAGCTTTTTCAATGTCTTTTTCGTTAATAGAAATTTCTTCTTTTGGAATCCAGCTTAGGGCAGCATGGTCAATTATTATGCCACGTTCCTTTGCAGCTTTTTTGACCGCTTCAAAATCTTCGGGTTTGGTGTAAATTTCAGTAGTTTCTTGGGTCCATCTAATATCGTCGCCCCCGATTTCAATCACCGTCATTTCCCAGTCTTCTTTTGATTTTCCTTCAGATGGTATTACCAAAAACCCCTTTCTTTCAAACATCCATCGCACCGCTCCTTCTCCGGCTATCTTGCCATCGTATTGCCCTAAAATTCCCTTTATTTCGCCAAGAGTCCGGTTTTTGTTATCGGTAATGCCTTCCATGATAAGGGCGATGCCTCCGGGGCCAAACCCTTCAAAAGCCACTTCTTCCAAAGATTCCCCGGCTAATTCTCCGGTACCCTTTTTAATTGCCCGTTCAATATTTTCTTTGGGCATGTTAAACTCTTTGGCTTTTTCTATGGCAGCTTTTAGTTGGATGTTGCTTGAAATATCTGGCCCCTTGTCTTTTACGGCAATCGTAATGACTCGAGCCATTTTAGAAAATATTTTTCCTTTTTTAGCGTCGTTGGCGTTTTTAGTGGCCGCGACGGTTTTAAAGTGACTATGTCCTGACATAATAGTGAATTTGAAATTTGAAATTTTAAATTTGAAAAAGTAAGTGTCAAAATTTCGACAAAGCGAAATTTTGACGGTTTTAATCATTTCAAATTCATATTCTTTTCACCTGCCTGCCGGCAGGCAGGAATTGATTTCAAATTGTAAATTGTAAATTTCAAATTAGGTTATTTGTTTTATTGTATTTCAATCCCAAATGTTCGTAGGCCAGTTTTGAAGCCACGCGGCCCTTGGGCGTTCTTTCTAAAAATCCCAGTTGCATTAAATAAGGTTCGTACATGTCCAAAATAGTGTCTTCTTCTTCAAGGGCGGCCGCGGCTAGCGATTGAAGCCCTACTGGTCCGCCGTCAAATTTTTCAATTAAGGCCAATAAAATTTTAATATCGCCTGGTTCAAGTCCTTGGTGATCAACTTCTAAAGATTCTAAGGCAAGTTTTGCGATTTCTTTAGTTACTACGCCTTGATTTTTTACTTGGGCAAAATCTCTGACTCTTTTTAAGAGGCGATTGGCTACCCGCGGAGTAAATCGCGATCGCTTGGCGATAATTTGCACCGCATCAGGGTGGATAGATATTCCCAAAAGCCGAGCTGATCGTTCAATAATTTTTTCAATGTCTTCGGGTTTGTAAAAATTCAACTGGAAGGTGCCGCCAAAGCGATTTCTTAGTGGGGTAGATAGTAGTCCGGGCCTGGTGGTGGCTCCAATTAAGGTAAAGCGAGGCAAGTGTAATTCCATGGTTCGAGCCATCGGCCCTTTGCCCAATATCAAGTTTAATTTATAGTCTTCCATGGCTGGATAAATATATTCTTCAATGGTTTTGTGCATCCTGTGGATTTCATCTAAAAATAGCACATCTCCTTCTTGTAGATTAGTCAAAATGGCGGCCAGATCCCCAGCTCTTTCTATGGCTGGGCCCGAAGTGATACGGATTTTTTTGCCCATTTCCAGGGCCACTAGTTGGGCCAGGGTGGTTTTTCCTAATCCAGAATTGCCATAGAGCAGCAAGTGGTCGGGGGATTGACCGCGCTTTTTGGCGGCCATTAAAATAATCTGGATATTTTCCTTGATTTTTTCTTGGCCAACATAATCAGCCCAATTTTTCGGCCTTAACGAAGAATCGAGGATTTGATCTTGGGCATCAGGAGTTTTATGTAAAATACTTGACATGGATTTATATTTATGCTATGATTACGACATTGGGTGAAACACCCATTTTTGTATCTTTATCGTACTATAATTACAGAAAACTTACAGAGACAAAAACAGCTCTGGAGTTGGAGGTTTATATGGGCATGTTTTAGATTGGATAGTTTTGCTCCGGCTCAACTATTCCCTAAACACGCTTTTACTTGTATCCCAGATACAATGCGCCTCCAACTCCAGAGCTGTTTTTAGTTGTTTAAGCTACTTAAGCGAGCCGCCGATATGAAAAGTAACTCTCGGAGGCAAAAAAGATTGGTGTCGCCCCGAAGACGACTTTTTTGCCGAGAGTGTAGGCCGCACAAAGGGGGTCGGGGAAATTGGGTATTTCCCCGTGTAGAAAATTATTCAAAACCGAGGGTTTTGAAGGAGCGAAGCGACACGCCCGGTACTTTAAAATATGTGTACTAGCGCCCCTACTCCTCTTCTCCCACCACTTTCTTCACTTCCTCGAGCGTCGTTTCCCCCAGCACCACTTCAATTAATCCTGATTGATAAATGGTTATCATCCCGTTTTTTACCAATAATTCTTTAATAGAAGAAACAGGTGGGTTGGTTAAAATAAACTTTTCCATTTGGTCATCAATTAAAAATACTTCAAAAATGCCCTTTCTGCCTTTGTATCCAATAAAATTGCAGGCCACGCACCCTTTTTTTGAAATCTGCATCGTTTTGATATTATCCAAATCTTCCGCCAAGCCAATGTTTTTAGTTAGGGTTTTTGGAATATGGTGCAAGCCCTTTTTTATTTCTGCTAAATCTTCTGCGCTGGGCTTTTTGGCAACCGCGCACTTTTTGCAGACTTTCCTGATTAACCGTTCGCTGACGATCATTTTAATGGCCGAAGCTATTGATGATTCGCTGGCTCCCAAATCAACCAATCTTGGAATGGTGCCGGCAGCATCATTAGTGTGCAAGGTAGAAAATACCAAATGTCCCGTCAACGATGCTTGTAGGGCGATTTTGGCGGTTTGAGAATCTCGGATTTCTCCGACTAAAATAATATCCGGATCTTGGCGCACAATCGATTTTAAGCCTTCGGAAAAGGTGTATCCTTTTTCGGGCGCTACTTGAGTTTGTGAAACTCCCTGGATGTGGTATTCAATCGGATCTTCAATGGTGATAATTTTAATTTCCGGGTTTTGGACTTTCATTAAAAAAGCGTAAAGGGTGGTGGTTTTTCCAGAACCAGTGGGGCCGGTGACCACAATCATGCCATTGGGCCTTTTTATTTCTTGCTCAAAAATATCATGGATATCTTTTCTTAATCCCAGGGTTTCCAGTTGCATTAAATTTTTGGGATTTAAAATTCTCATTACAATAGATTCTCCATATTCGGCTGGAAGAGTGGAAGTTCTTATCTCAATTGGCGCTTTTTCTATGGTTATGGTAAACCGGCCATCTTGGGGCTTATCGTTAATATTTAATTTTATTTTTGACAACAACTTTAAGCGAGATAACAAATGCTGGTAAATGTCTTGCTGAAAAGAAATAACATCATGTAAAATACCATCAATTCTGATGCGTAATTTTATGTGGTCGCTTTGGGGTTCAATATGGATGTCGGAAGATTCAAGGTTGATGGCGCCAAACAAAACAACATCCAACAAATTTGTGGTGTTTTGGCTCGCGTATTCATCAATTTTTTTGCCAAAATCAGAAAGATTAGTGGCAGAATCTTTGATGTTTTTGATAATGTCTTTTGGAATTTCTACGGCTCCTAATAATTTTTCCATATATCTTAAGATGTTATAATTACCTCTTCGCTTTTTTTAAGGCCCGGACCCAGGATTTCTGTTTTATATATGTTTGATAGTATTTCTTGCCGATTGGCTCCCTCTTTCATTAATATTGCGCAAAGTTCAAATACTTCCGGAGTTGTTTTTTGGCTCTGAAAGTTGTCATAATACAACGTTAATCCGGTTAAAAGAGAAGTTGCGCTATGTTTTTTCGCCAAAGGCGAACCCACCTCTGGTGAGGATATAGGATGTTGGCTAAGGGATCTGGTAATTTCAAACAGTATTTCCGATAGCGATGTTTCTTCTTCGACGATGTTTATTTTGCCAAACCTGGTGTTGGCGCTATGGTTATCAATATTTATAATGGGCGAATCTAGTAAAAATCCGAAAGAGTCCAATTTATTTTCCAGTTCTTTCTTAAAGTCCATGATGCCCAGGGTTATGGTTAAATCCGGTTTTGCATCAGAAAAATAAAAAGAAATATTGTCTTTTTTGATGGCGCCCTTTTCAATAGTTAGGTGTATTTTTAAATTCTCTTCATTTTTTTCGTAGTAGACCTGGGAAACTTCGGCTATGTTTTTAGGAATTGAAATAACAAAATTTTTGGGTTGGGTGATAAAATCAAGCGATGGGGTTAAAAAAGCCAAGGTTTCTGGGAGGTGATCCATAATGAGATTTACATTCTTGCCCGCGTCCTTTAGAATATAAAAAAGAGCCAAGGCAACGGTTAAGCTTTCTGGCTCATTTGATGGACTCGGAATTACACAAATATTCTTGGCTTCACTGATAAGTTTTTTGATTTCTTCTTGCATGGTAAATTCAAACTAATTCATTTAAATGCAAAAGTCAATGAAAGTAATCCACACAAATAGTTTTGAAGAGACGCAGATGGTGGGCCAAAATTTCGCGCGCGAAATTTTGGCCGCAAAGCCGCAAAAAACGGCAGTCGTTTTGGCATTGCGGGGAGATTTGGGGGCCGGCAAAACTACCTTTTTACAAGGTTTTGCAAAAGGTTTGGGGATCAAGGAGGTGGTTAACAGTCCAACCTTCATTGTGATGAAGAAATTCCAAATTCCCAAAAATAAAAAAGTAGAACAAATTACGAACGTTGGTAATTTGTTCTACCAGTATTTTTACCACTTTGATCTGTATCGATTGGAAAATGAAAAAGACGTGGAATTTTTGCATTTTGATGAAATTATTTCAAATCCAGAAAATATTGTAGCTATTGAATGGCCGGAAAAAATCGTAACGTCATTGCGAGCGAAGCGAAGCAATCTAATCTCGATTACATTTAATCATTTGCAAGAAGTCAAAAGAGAAATCACTATCGATGCGTCTTTTTTCTAAAAATGATATAATTCAATCATGGAAAACGAAAAACGGTTAATTATTATTGATTCCTCTTCTCTATTATATCGGGCGTTTCATGCTTTGCCTCCGTTAAGTAATAGTAAGGGACAGCTCACCAATGGCGTATATGGATTTTTGCTGATTTTTTTTAAAGCCATAAAAGATTTAAAAGCTAATTATGTGGTGGCTTGTTTTGATACTAAAAAACCAACCTTCCGCCACGAAAAATTTGATGAATATAAGGCTGGCCGGGCCCCAACCCCCGATGGAATTATTTCCCAATTTCCTATACTAAAAGAGGTGCTCGGAGCTTTTAATATTCCCTTATTTGAAAAAGAAGGCTTTGAAGCCGATGATTTGATTGCCACGATCGCCAAAAAATATGCTGGCGATGCAAAAGTGTTTATTGTCAGCGGAGATTTAGATAACCTGCAATTAGTTGATGAAAATATTACAGTTTATACGCCCGGCAAAAGCATTAAAGAAACCATTTTATATGACAAAGACAGGGTGATTGAGCGCTTTGGCGTAACACCAACACAAATGAATGATTTTAAGGCGCTGACGGGAGATAATTCAGATAATGTGCCGGGGGTGCCAGGAATTGGAAAAACCACGGCGGCCGATTTAATCCAGCGGTTTGGCAGCATTAAAAATTTGTACGATGAAATTTCTACCGACACCGCTATTTTGAAGCCGAAAATAAAAGAGGCCTTGAAGGCCAATAAAGAAAAAGCCTTTTTGTCATTGGAGCTAGTAAAAACCGTGCAAGATATGGAACTTGATTTTAATTTAGAAGACTGTAAATTTGGAAATTTTGACCAGGCAAAACTGGCGGCTATTTTTGAAAAATTAAATTTTAATACCATAATGGATAAGGTGCAGGGCTTATCAGATGGTTTTGATTAAAAAAAATATTTGAGTTAAAATAGTATTAGATACATATTATCAGGTTATAACGTTTGCATTGGCAGTTCTGGCAGACCTTATAGCTTTCAATTTCAATGTCAAAACTTTCTCGCAAAGTAGCGTTTCCGATTATTATTACAGGGCTTTTTGTTATCGTTTCGTTTATTGCCTTAAATTATGACAATTTGAGCCCGAGTTTTTATATTATGTTTTTGCTTCTTACTGCCTATGTATTTTTGTTTGGGTTTGCCATCGGCCAGAATTTTACTGCTCCGGTAAGAAAATTGTTGCAAAAAGCCGACAGCCTAAGCAAAGGAGATTTAAAGAGCCGGTTTTATTTGGAAAGCAAAGATGAAATGGGCCAACTGGCCAATGTGTTTAACCGGATAGCCGACCAGCTTGAAGAAGGCAGTTTTAATAATGAAAAAACCAAAAGATCGGTGGGAATTAAGGTTGAAGCCGAAACGCGCTCATTAAGAGAAACCATCGGCGCGCTTGAGCAAAAAGTGCAAAACAGGACGCTGGAAATGCAAAAAATGGTTTTAGATATGGAAAAATTAAAAGAAAATTTAAAAGCACGAGAAGAAGAATCAGCGGCATTAAAAAGCGAGCTAGCGGAATTAAAAGAAAAATTAGATAAGCGCCCCGGTGCTAAGAAAAATAAAGATGAGGATTTGGAGGTGCAAGAAAATAGCGCTATTTAAAGCAAGATGCCAGAATTACCAGAAGTCCAAACAACCGTAAATGGTTTGAATACAAAGGTCCTTAAAAGGACCTTTGTTGATGTTTGGTCGGATTGGAAAAAAATGGTTCGCCTTCGCTCTGATTTTTCTGGGACTCTGGTGGGGCGGGTAAAAAAGCCGCACGATTTTGAAATTTTTAAAAAAGAATTAAAAGGCAGAAAAATTATTAACGTTTGGCGGCGCGCAAAAAATGTCATTTTCGATTTATCAGGTGGATATTCTTTGCTAGTGCACATGAAAATGACGGGGCACTTACTTTATGGAACATGGAGCATGAAACGTGAAACATGGACGGCCGCTAAAGACAGTGTGTTGCAAGAGAAAATTAATGGCTATTTGCATATCATCTTTTTTTTAGATAACGGAAAAATGATCGCCTTGTCTGATCTTCGTAAATTTGCCAAAGTAGAATTATGGAAAACAGAAGAATTTTTGGTATCACCAGAATTTTTGGGCTGGGGCCCGGAGCCCCTGGAAAAGAGTTTTACGTTTGAAAAATTCCAAACCGCTTTAAAGAATAAAAAAGGCAAGGTAAAACAGGTTATTATGGAGCCAAAGGTTATTGCCGGCATCGGCAATATTTATGCCAGCGAGGCGCTGTGGTGGGCGAAAATCCACCCTAAAAAAAGTGTTTTGAAATTGAGCAGAGCAGAGCTAAAAGCATTATATAGCGCGATAAAAAAAGTACTTAAGGCTGGAATTGATTTTGGGGGCGACAGTTTTTCTGATTATCGGGATGTGGATGGTAAAAAAGGTAATTTTGAGGGCCACAAAAAAGCTTATCAAAGAGAGGGCGAGCCTTGCACAAGATGCAAATCAAAAATAGTGCGGGAAGTTATTACCGCCCGAAGCGCCTTTTTTTGTCCAACTTGTCAAAAGTTATGAAAATCCACCACGTGAAAATAATACCCTAAATTGTAAAGCTTTACAATTTAGGGTATTATTAAACTAAAGAAAAAGTAATCATGAAATTACGGGTTACCGAAGAATTCTTGTGGGATATGTATAGTATTCTCATGGAAACAGAAAATGTTGCGGCTTTTATGTTAAATCCCCGCGCTGCAAAGTGGGCAATTTTGTGGCAAACTAAAAATCCTATTTTTCAAAAATACAAAGACGAGAAAAATAAGGCAAAGTTTAATAAATTAGTATATTCTCTCAAAAAGAGAGGCCTTATAAGAAGTTTAGATTTAAAGGGAAATAGAGCTATTGTTTTGACCAAAGATGGTTTGGGTAAGGCATTGAAGGCAAGTTTTGCAAAAGGGGAAAAGAAAAAACGAAAAGATGGAAAATGGATTATGTTGACTTTTGATATTCCTCAAAAATATAAAAAATCTCGACAATTACTAAGAAGTATTTTGCATAGTCTTGAGTATAAAATGTTTCAACAAAGTATTTGGGTAACGCCTTATGATGTTTCAGAGGAAACAGAAAAATTAATCCAATTTTACTCGCTAGAGAAATTTGTAAAAGTATTTTTAATAGAAGAAATATGACATACCCTAAATTGTAAAGCTTTACAATTTAGGGTATTGAGTTTTTGTGGTTGCATTAATTATATTATAAACGTATGGTTATATTTTTATACGGACAAGATTCATATCGGTCAAAACAGAAGCTAGATGAAATTGTTGCGCATTATAAAGAGCTCCGCAAAAGCGGGTTGAATTTGATGTATGTTGATGCAAGTCAAGCAGATTTTAGTGATTTTTATCAACATATTAAAGTTTCTTCAATGTTTGCAGAAACGAAATTAATCATTGTAAAAAAGGTATTTTCAAACAAAAAATTCCAAGAAGATTTTTTTGAAGAATTAAAAATATTGCAGGGATTAAAAGATGTGGTGGTGCTCTATGAAGAAGACGCGCCCGATCAGCGCCTGAAATTATATAAAGCACTCATTAAGGATTGCAAATGCCAGGAATTCGCGCCCTTGGAAAGCAAGAATTTAAAAAACTGGGCGCAAAAAGAATTTTCCACTAAAGGCGGAGAAAAAAACGAGCAAAGAATTAACAACGATGCGCTGGATTTATTGGTAAATTATGTTGGCAATAATTTATGGCAGCTTTCAGGAGAAATTAACAAGCTGGCAAATTTCAAACAGGGAGGAGTAATTCAAAAAGCCGATGTTGAACTGCTCGTAAAGCCGAATATCCAAAGTGATATTTTTAAAACCATAGATGCTTTAGCCGAAAAAAACAAAAAACAAGCGCTAGTTTTTTTACACAAACACTTAGATGGCGGGGATAATGCGCTGTATTTGCTTTC
>JAHFKU010000026.1 GCA_023245195.1 Candidatus Staskawiczbacteria bacterium | reverse complement strand
GTTGATCCAACCAGTAATTCAACCGTTAATGGCATGACGGCAACGATTAATTTGGCTGCCGGTGAAACGGTTAATTGCACTTATACTAATACCAAACGAGCCTCTATTACGGTTCATAAAGATGTGGTTTCACCAAATGGGGGGCTTGCTACCGATGACCATGAATTTACCGCAATGCTCAATGGCAGCGATCCTAAAACCATCAAAGAAAGCGTTCCAGCAGTTTATGATAATTTAGTGCCTGGGCAATTGTATGCTATTACCGAAACCCAAGATCAAAACTATGGAGACATTTCTTACAGCACAGATTGTGTCCTAACGCCTACCCCTGGACAAAACGCATCTTGCACGATTACCAATAAACAAAAACAGGGAACGCTTACAGTTACCAAGATTGTCCAAAATCATGGCATTAAAAATTCCATAGCTTCTGATTTTACCATGGAAGTAGAGGGCAATAATGTTTCTAATCCTTCTTTTCCCGGAAATAGCCAAACGGGAACGTCAGTAACACTTGACCCCGGCTCTTACAGTGTTGGAGAATCAGGCCCTAGCGGTTATGCTATGTCATTATCGCAAAATTGTTCGGGAACCATTAATTCAAATGAAAATGTCAGTTGTACGGTGACCAATAGCGATATTCCAGCCGGACAAGGTGCTATTACGGTTATCAAAGAAGTGATTAATGATAATGGCGGTATATTGGAAAGCGGTGATTTTAATGCTTTATTAAAAATTACCAAAGAAGAGGGACCGACTCAAGGCGCGGCGTCAGGCCAGGCTAACTTTTTAACACCTGGAAATTATACGGTAAGCGAAGATAGTTCGAGCGCTCTTTATTACACTCAAACTGGAATTAGTTGCACCGATGGGACAACAACCGTAGCCAATGGCAATATAACCGTTGCAGACCAACAGGCTTGGGTGTGTACGGTTACCAATAATGATGATGCGCCTTCGTTAACTCTTATAAAGCAAGTGGTAAACGATAATGGCGGGACTCAAAGTGCGTCGGCTTGGACATTGACAGCAGCCGGTCCTACCGGATTTTCTGGAGTTGGGCCAACGGTAAATAACGGCACATCATTTGACGCGGGAACTTACACTTTGTCTGAATCGGGGCCATCAGGATACACCGCTTCTTCTTGGGTGTGTATTGGCGGAAGCCAAGAAGGATCAAGTATTGCCTTGAGTTTGGGCCAGTCGGCAACGTGCACCATTACTAACGATGATCAGCCAGGCACGTTAATCATTAAAAAAATTGTCATTAATGATAATCAGGGAGAAAAAACAGCCAGCCAATTTTCATTTACTAAAACGGGTGATGAAACTATTTATCCCTTCATCCAAAACGGAGAAAATTCTTTATTGGGAGAAAAAACCTTAACCGTAAATGTCGGAACTTATACAATTACTGAAACTACCGTTGCTGGATATACAACCTCTTATCAAAATTGTTCTAATATTACTGTTGCTAACGGCCAGACTCAAACGTGCACGATAACCAATAATGATTTTGGTGATATTGATGGAGACGGAATCGGGGATGCAACTGATAATTGCCCTTCGGTTTCGAATCCAGATCAACTTGATACTGACCACGATGGCCTAGGCAATGTCTGTGATACGGATGACGACAATGATAATCAGACTGATGTTAATGAAATAAGTTGCGGATCTGATCCATTAGATGCTGCCAGCAAATCGCTTGATACCGATGGAGATAATATCCCTAACTGCGTTGACACCGACGACGATGGAGAGGGAGTGCTTGATGGGGTTGATAATTGTCCTATTAATGCAAATCCAGACCAAGCTGATACTGACCACGATGGCGTAGGAAATGTGTGTGATAGTACACCGGCTCCAGCACCAGCTCCAGTAAGTGGTGGGGGTGGCGGCGGAGGGGGAGGCGGGGGAAGAAGTATCTTTCTTTCATATACACTTACCTCTTCTGCTGGTGCCAATGGTTCTGTGACTCCTTTGGGTACTATGACCGTAAGCGCCGGTAGTAACTCCGCCTTTACAATCAATCCAGACGCCGGTTTTCAAATTGGAAATGTGATAGTAGACGGCGTTTCTCTTGGACCGGTCAGCAACTATACGTTCAATAATATTAGCAGTAATCACACTTTGTCAGCTACTTTTACCGGCATAGCGGGGGTGTCAACCGTATCAACACAAGTGCCTGGAAGCGGTCAAGAAGGAGGCAATACGAATACTTCTAATACTGGTAATGCTGGTGCGCAAAATACCACTGGTGATCAAAGTGGTAATTTAGGAGGCGAGACACCGCCAAGCGTTGCTGGAGATCAAACTTCAAACGTTTCTGAAAACCAAGAGCCCGGCCAATCTCCAGCAGAAGATACCGGCAGCGTGGATAATCAAACCGCAGCCATTGGGCAAACAACGGGCCTTGGCGCTTTCTTGGCCTGGCTTGGATCTCATTGGCTTTGGTGGTTATTATTGTTAATACTGTTGCTTATTGCTTACTATCTTTACAGGGAGTGGAAGAAAAACCAAAATAAGGGAAAGATTTAGTTTTTAATCTTTATCAATTAAAAACAAAAAGGCTGTTTTATAAACAGCCTTTTTGTGTGCATTGTTTTTAATAATTTGGTATAATTATAAAACATAGTAATTTCATATATTTTTATGCCGGAAGCAGCTAAAAAAATTCTTATCGTAGAAGATGAAAAACCGATGGCCCGAGCCTTGGAACTCAAACTCACTCATCACGGTTTTTTAGTACAAACCGCAGGGGATGGCCAGGAAGCACTTACTATTTTGGCTGATAAAAAATTTGATTTGATACTCTTGGATTTAATTATGCCAAAAATAGATGGTTTTACCGTTTTGAAAAATATCAGGGAGCAGAAAAATTTGACTCCGGTTATTGTCCTTTCTAATTTGAGCCAAGAAGAAGATACTAAAAGGGCAAAAGAACTTGGCGCTAAGGGTTTTTTCATCAAATCAAATACACCCATTGCTGATATTATTGGTTATGTTAAAGAAGCGCTCATGTAAAGCTGTGAATTACAAACCCCCATTTCAAAAGATTTTCGGGGTCTTTCGTCCAAATTTGGGCTATAAATGTGCTATAATTTTCAGGCGGAGCCTTTGGCTAAGCCTAAAAATTCTATCACATTTCTATCTCCAAATTTGGACAAAACACCTCCGAGGGGTTTGGTAATTCACAGCTTAAAGCTCAGTGTTTTTTAGTACAATAAAGTAATCAAAAGGAGTAATCACGAATATACAAATCTAAATTAATATACAAATTTTACCAATATACAAATCTTGCCGTCATTGCGGCAAGTCGCGAGAACTTCCAGCTTGACTGGAGTTCCCGACTCAGCCACAGCGAAGCAATCCCGTATTCGTATATTTGTAACATTTGTATATTTGTGAACATTGGTATATTCGTGACCCCTCCAAACGTATGAACAACATCGACGACAAAAAACTCAAAGAAATACTCCTGCGCGAAAGTTATGTTACCCAAGATGATGTAAAAAAGGCAGAAGAAGCCGCTTTAAAGCACGAAACTTCTTTGATTGATTTTTTCATTTCGGAAAATATTCTTACTAAAGATTTACTGGGCCAAGCCATTGCAGAATCTTTGGGCGTTGCCTACGTTGATCTTAATTCTAATCAGCCGCCCAAAGAACAGGTGTTAAAAATTCCTGAAGAAATTGCTAAAAGTCTCCATGTGGTTTTATTTAAAGAAGATAAAAAAAGCGCAGTTATTACCACCGACCTTCCGGGGCAGGAAAATCTGAAAGCCGAAATGCAAAAATTATTTCCTGCCAAAAATATTTCTATTGTGTATTCGTTGCCAGAAGACATAGAAGCCAGTTTTACCCATTATCAAAAACCTTTGGAAACGCGTTTTTCCAAGATTATCCAAAAAGAAAAACGAGTTGCTCCTGAAATCCTGGAAGAAATTTTTAATGATGCTATTTTATTTCGCTCATCGGATATCCACTTTGAGCCCCAACATAAAAATGTACTGGTGCGTTTTCGGGTTGACGGAGTCTTGCATGAAGCCGGGCGGATTCCCAGCGAGCACTATGAAAATATTTTAAATCGAATCAAAGTGCAAAGCCGTTTGCGCATTGACGAACATTTTGCCGCCCAAGACGGTTCTATGCGATTTGAAAAAAACGGCAATGTGTTTGATTTGCGTACTTCCATTGTGCCCACCGTAGAAGGAGAAAAAATAGTACTTCGGGTATTAGGTTCGTATGTTAAAGGGTTTTCTTTGGGCGACATTGGTCTTTCGGGCCGGGATCAAGCTATTTTAGAGCAAGCAAGCAATAAACCTTTTGGCATGATTTTAGTGGTGGGGCCGACCGGTTCTGGAAAAACTACTACGTTGTATGCGGTATTAAAATTACTAAATCAGCCCGATGTAAACATTACTACCATTGAAGATCCGGTGGAATACAAGGTGCTCGGCGCCAATCAAATCCAAGTTAATCCGCAGACGAACCTTACCTTTGCCAAAGGGCTAAGGTCTATTGTGCGACAAGATCCGGATATTATTTTGGTCGGAGAAATCCGAGACGAAGAAACGGCTGAAATCGCAGTGAACGCCGCTTTGACTGGGCACTTGTTGCTTTCTACGTTCCATGCTAACGACGCTGCTACGGCGATCCCCAGGCTTTTAGATATGAATACAGAACCTTTTTTGCTGGCTTCAACCTTAAATGTCATTATTGCCCAGCGCCTGGTGCGTAAAATTTGCGAGAATTGCCGTTTTAGTTTTTCCAGTTCCGTTAAAGAATTAGACCAGCAATCAAAAGGGCTTGGTGCTTTTTTTGGTGATAAAGCCATTAATCTTTACAAGGGGAAGGGGTGCCAAGAGTGTTCGCATACCGGGTACAAGGGGCGCACCGCCATTTTTGAATTCATCCAAATTACTCCAGAACTGCAAGATTTGATTCTGACCCATCCTTCTGCAAAAGCAGTATGGCAGCTGGCAAAACAGCAGGGGTCAAAATCGGTCTTCGAAGATGGGATTGAAAAAGTTAAAAATGGTATTACCACGATTGAAGAATTAATGCGCGTGGCTGAAATGCCGATTGTAAGAAATTAATTATTTCTACAGATTTTAACATATAAATCTCTTATGCAAAAACCCATAGACGATACCTATATTTCATCATTTTTAAAAAACCATAATTTTGCCATTCTTTCAACCGTAAATAAAGATGGACTGCCCGATGCTGCGCCTATCTATTTTTTATCTCGAGATAATTTTGATATTTTTTTCGTTACTCCGAGCAAAACACAAAAAAACACCAATATGGATTTTAATAATGATGTAGTGTTGACCATAACCAATGAAGCAACTTTGGAAACAGTCTCAATAAGGGGCAAGGCTAGCCAACAAGAAGATCAACTCGATGCGGTGCTAAAGGGTTTAGCTGAAAAATTAAATTCGACATTCAATTTTGTAACCACGCTCCCAATACTAAAACACGAAGATAATCCGAAAATAACAATCAAGGTAAAACCTTATAAAATTATGATGAGAAAGTATGCTGATGATGGTTTAGAAGAGAAAATAATTAATATTTAAGGTTCCACCATTAAAAATGAAGCCTGCTAAATTAAAAAATCAAAAATCTATGGCTAAAAATCTGTTGCCCGGCAGACATTTTTCTTGGTTTTTTAATTTTGGCATAACCAAGGATCGGGATTATTTTGTTGAAAATCTTTCTATGCTGGTTGCTTCGGGTATGACCATTACCGGCGCCCTCGATGCGATCGGCCAAGAAGTGCGCTCAAAGAGAATGAAGCGTACTATTGCTTTTTTGCGAGAACAAATTGATGACGGGTCTTCGCTTTCAAAAGCACTGGAGAAAAGCAGCATATTTCCTGTTCACGCAGTTTCGTTGATTCGGATTGGCGAGGAATCGGGCAAGCTTTCAGAGAATTTAAAGGTGGTTTCAGAGCAACAGGAAAAAGACAGGATTTTTAAGTCAAAAATACTAAGCGCTATGATGTATCCGGTGTTTGTGTTAGTGCTTACGCTTATCGTTGGCATTGGCATTGCCTGGTTTATTCTTCCAAAACTGGCCGTGGTATTTTCTCAATTGCATATAAAGCTGCCTTTAATTACCAAAATTTTAATCGCTATCGGGAATTTTCTTGGAGAATATGGAAACGTGGTAATGCCCGCCCTTTTAGCTCTTTTGGCGATTGCAATATATTTTGTATTTTACTTTCCTAAAACAAAAATCTTGGGCCAAGTATTGTTATTTTCATTTCCGGGCGCCAAACAGCTTATTAAAGAAGTGGAATTGGCGCGCTTTGGATATCTTGCCGGCACCTTGCTTGAAGCCGGGCTTACGGTTACTCAAACCCTTGAATCCTTGCGCCAAGCGACAACCTTTGAAAATTATAAAAAATTATATGCCGCCTTGCACGCCAGCATTGAAGAGGGGAATTCCTTTCAAAAGAGCTTTGCTTCTTATAAAAAATCAAAAAAGTTGGTGCCAATTCCAATTCAGCAGCTCATTTTTGCCGGAGAGCAGTCTGGAAGTTTATCTGGCACTTTTTTGAAAATAGGCAAGAATTACGAAGAAAAAACCGAAACAACCACCAAAAACCTCACCGTTATTTTAGAGCCGATATTATTAGTTATCGTGTGGCTGGGCGTTGTAGCTGTGGCGCTGGCGGTTATTTTGCCGATCTATAGCCTGATCGGGAATTTTAAAACTCAATAATATGAACAAGGGCTTTACGATTCTTGAAGTATTGCTTTCTATCGCTACTATTACCATTATTGCTGGCATTATTATTCCCGTTTACGAGTCATTCCAAGTGCGCAATGATTTAGATATTGCCGCGGTGGAAATTGCCCAAAGTCTACGGCGATCCCAAGCGTTATCACAAGCGGTTGATGGAGATATAAGCTGGGGAATAAAAATACAATCAGGAAGCATTGTGGTATTTAAGGGGGCAAGTTATGCCACCCGGGATGCCACATTCGATGAATTATTTGATATGCCAACTAGCATTACTCCTTCTGGCGTGTCAGAAGTTGTGTTTGCAAAATTTACCGGTTTACCGCAAACGACTGGCACTATTACGCTTACGTCTAATGCCAATGAAACAAGAAATATCATCATTAACGCCAAGGGGATGGTCAGTTATTAACATTTGACCATTAACATTTAACAATTAACAAAAAATGGTGTTTAAACGTAAAAAGTCAAATGTCAATGGTCAAATGTTAAATGTTGGGCGAGGATTTTCGGTGGTGGAAATTATACTTTCTGGCGCCGTTTTTTTAATGCTCGTAACAGCCTTTGTTGGAGCTTATTTGTATGGCCAGGAATCTACGGCCCTTGCCGGAAATCAAGCCCGGGCAACCATGCTGGCCGAAGAAGGCTTAGAAGCGGTGCGCAACATTCGCGATCCCGCTTTTTCTAATCTTACCGATGGCACCTATGGTTTGACTACCACCGGTAACCAATGGAATTTATCTGGCTCATCGGATACCACCGGCATTTTTGCGCGCCAGATGATTATTTCGACGGTTGACAGCAAAAGAAAACTGGTAACGGCCAATGTAACCTGGCAGCAAAATACCCAAAGAACCGGATTAGTTTCGCTCGTTACTCGTATTACCAATTGGATTGCCTCGGGAAGTAATTGGGTGCTTCCCATCCAAGAAGCGAGCATTGATGTTACTGGCACGAATAACGGCATTAAGGTTCAAGTATCAGGTAACTATGCTTATATGGTGCGTGATGGGGGCACGAATTTTTTAGTTGTCGATGTGAGTACTCCGGCTAGCGCTTCTGTGGTTGGGTCTTTGACACTGACTGGCGTGCCAACTAACATTGCCGTTTCTGGTAATTATGCCTATGTTTCAAATACTGACAATAGTCAAGAATTGCAGATTATAGATATTTCTAATCCTCTTTCTCCTATTTTGATGGGTAGCTATAATGCCCCGGGCAGTGCCAATGCGACAGGCGTTTTTGCAATCGGTACAACGGTGTATTTGGTACGGGCAAGCAGTAGTGATGATGAATTTTCTATCATCGATGCTTCTGTTGCCAGCAAGCCGTTTATTCTTGGGTCGCTCGATCTTGGCGCTAACGCAAATGAAGTAGTAGTTTCTGGGAATTATGCCTACGTTGCTTCTGCCAGCAACACCCAAGAATTACAAGTAGTAAGTATTGCTACTCCAAGCGCGCCAACCTTAGCTGGCTCATTTAATCTTGCTGGTACTGTCGATGCATTTACTGTTGCCATATCGGGCAACACGGTATTTTTGGGACAAGGAGCTATTTTTTATACGATTAATGTTGCGAGTCCCACATCACCAGCTAGCCTCGGTTCAGTAAGTACCACAAGCACTATCAATGATATTGCTCTTAATTTGGGTGGCGCTGGCACCTATGTTTTTATAGCTACAAGTGATAATAGTTTAGAGTTTCAAGTTGTTGATGTAGCTACCTTGGCTACTCCAACCATTCTTGGATCGGTTAATACTGCCGGTACCGATAATCTTAATGGAGTTGCTTATGATGTAACGCTAGACCGCGCCTTCGGAGTTGGCGATCGGGACACTGAAGAATTTTTTGTCTTCGCTCCGCAGTAATTCAAAGATATAAAATATGTTGCACTCAACTAACGTAAAAATAAAGCCAAAGTCAGATGTTAGATGTCAGATGTTAGATGTCCGGCAAGGTTTTACTTTAATTGAACTGTTGCTTTACGTCAGCGTTGCTTCAATTATTCTGTTAGTAACTTCGCTGTTTCTTTCCACGCTTTTACAATCCCGCATTAAAAACCAAACCATTGCTGAAGTTGAACAACAAGGCTTACAAGCTATTCAAATAATGACTCAAACCATTCGCAATGCAGCTACGATTAATTCTCCAGGCCAAGGAGCAACCGCCGCGACACTATCAATTGATACTTATACTTCTGGTAATAATCCCACTATTTTTGATCTTTCATCGGGCGCGTTACGCATGAAAGAAGGCGCGGGTTCTGCTATTGCCTTAACTAACTCGCGTGTTTCGGTTTCTTCATTGACATTCCAAAATTTATCGCGATCAAGCACTCCTGGTATTATCCGTATTCAATTTACCATTACCCATGTTAATCCATCAGGCAGAAACGAATATAATTTTTCAAAAACATTTACTGCTTCGGCTTCCTTACACCAGCCATAGCACACAGAGTGTGCGACATTTAACATTTGACCATTGACATGTGACAAAGAAACGACAGTCAATGGTTAATTGTCAAAGGTTAATTGTAGAAATATAGTTATTCACACCCATGATTATTTTAAAATATAAAAAGTGGTATAATCAAAGAAGTATCGCAATAAAGTCAATTGTTAAAGGCCAATGGTCAATGGTGCCAAGCCGGGGATTCATCACTTTAATAAGTGTGCTCGTAGTTGGCGCGGTGGGGATTGCTGTTACGCTTTCCATTATTTTGCTCGGAGTTGGATTCGGAAGAACCAGTTTTGCCGTTTCGCAATCAAGCCAAGCCAAAGCACTGGCTAATGCTTGCGCCGAAGAAGGACTAGAAAAAATCAGGGAATCAGCATCATTTACCGGCAGTGGTAATCTTTCAATGGGTCAAGGTACTTGTACTTATACCGTGACCAGCCAGGGAGGATCAAATCGTACTATTACATCTTCTGGAACCGTTGGCACTATTGTTAGAAAAACTTCAACCGCCATTAATGCCATTAATCCTTATATTACCCCCACATCGTGGCAGGAAATTCCTTAATATTAATATATTTAAAATAAAATTAATTAAATAATTATATGAAAAACCTATTTTCAAAACGGTCAAATGTTAATATTTCTAAGAGGGGATTCACTCTTTTAGAAATTTTATTAGTCGTTGCCGCCATCGCTATTTTAGCAGGCATTGTCATTTTGGCGATTAATCCCACTAAACAGCTTGGTGATACTCGAAATGCCCAGAGGCGCTTGGATGTAAAAACGATTTTAGAAGCCGTGTATCAATATTCACTGGATAATAATGGTGCTATCCCAGCATCAATTACGACAACTCAAACTGAAATCTGTAAAACCGGCGGTACGTGCACCGGCTTAATTGATTTAACTGTGCTTACGACCAACGAAAAATACCTTACTTCTATTCCCTTTGATCCATCAGGAGCTTCCACCAATGGTGCAGGATACGAAATCTTAAAAACAGCAAATAATCGAGTTACGGTAGTGGCGCCCGATGCCGAACAGGGCGCAAGCATTAGTGTTACGAGATAATAA
>JAHFKU010000025.1 GCA_023245195.1 Candidatus Staskawiczbacteria bacterium | reverse complement strand
CAAAACCAATAAAAAAATCACCAATCACTCGATGGTTATTTTGGGTCAAGGAAATGAAAGGACTATTTTGGCTTACCGTGGAGCATCAGAATTGATGGATGAAAAAACTATTCCGTGGGGCAAACTAAAAACCAAGTGGCTGTATTTGGCACCGCTGTCAGGTTTATTTTGTTTACCCCGTAGTGAATCCGCAGATTCTACTACTGGGGCGATAACCCTATTTGAAGAAATTGTTGATTTTGCTAAAAAAAATAAAATCAGTATTGCCGTAAATCCCGGCATCGCCCAGCTTTCTTTGCCTCATTTTGCCGATATCGCCAAAAAAATTAGCGTCTTAATTTTAAATCAAGAAGAAGCCAGTTTTTTAACAAAATTGCCAGTATATGAAAAAGAAACCGGAGCACCTTCCACGGAAGGTGCTCGGCCGAGCACTCAAAAAGATTTGAGTGCTCTGGTTTTTAAAAAATTAGATGAAATCTGCCCAGGAATTACCATTATGACCAAAGGGGCTGACGGAGTTTTGGTGTCTGATGGAAAGCATATGTATTCTGCGGTTCCACCCAAAGAAAGGAAGGTTGTTGATACCACTGGAGCGGGGGATGCCTTTGCTTCCGGCTTTTTAAGCGAGTTTATGAGAAGCGCTAATATTGAAGCTTCAATCCAGCTTGGCATGGGAAATTCGGTGGGGAACTTATCAGAAATTGGCGCCAAAACCGGGCTTTTAAAGAAGGGGCAGGAATTTGTGAGAGTGGAAGTTATGAAACAATAAAAAAGGCTCCGATATGTATCAGAGCTTACGCGTCAGGATTTTTTTGTGACTAATTTCTGTAAATCTGTTACAAATCCATGTATGATTTCAGTAGCTTCGTCTCCAATAATGTTATGTTTTGCAAGAAATGCCTTGAATCCTTCAACAAAGGCCTTTGGTCGAGCGCCACAAAGAAGCGTGACTAATGGTTTATCCTTATAACCTTGTTCTTCTGCTCTTTGCAGAGATTGTTCCTTGGTAATTCCGAAACTGACAGTTGTTATAAGTCCCTTATCTTTTTCGCAGCAGATTGTTGCCCAGAGCTCTACCTTCATGATTTGGCCTCCAAAATTGGGCGAATGTGCTGAATTCATAATTAAACGATAATAACCAAAAAGTCAAGTCAAAATAAACAAGGGGTTTACAAATTAAAGCAAATATACTATACTTTTCTATATACAAATGGCCTAGCCATTTTTCATTTATATATGATTTCATTACAAGCAAAAATAAGAAATATCTTTGGGTCAAAGACCAAATCACTTAAAAACCAGGGGAAAATCCCTGCGGTGGTTTATGGTCCGGGAGAAAAGAATTTTTCTTTGGAAGTAGACGAAAAAGAATTTAAAAAAGTGTTAAAAGTGGCCGGCGAAAGTTCATTAATAGAACTGTTAATTGACGGGCAAAAAAAGCCGGTCTTAGTTAATGAAATTCAAAAAGATCCGGTTTCTGATAGCATTATCCACATCGATTTTTACCAGGCCGATTTGAAAGAAGAAGTGGAGGTGGCAATTCCTTTGGTGTTTGAAGGCATGGCTCCCGCTGAAAAGGACTTGGGCGGCACCTTAAACAAAAACATGCTGGAAATTGAAGTTAAAGCCCTGCCCCAGAATTTGCCCCACGAAATTAAGGTTTCTGTTGAAGGATTGAAAACCTTTGAAGACCATATTTTGGTAAAAGATTTAGTCCTGCCGCCAAATGTTACGGTATTAAAAAAGCCTGATGAAATTGTGGCCCAAGTCTTGGCTCCACAGAAAGTAGAAGAAGAATTGGCAACTGAAATTACAGAAAACGTAGAAGATGTGGCTAAGGTAGAAAAGGAAAAGAAGGAAGAAGATGTGGTCCCGGAAGTGCCTGAAGGAAAATAATACAATCAAGTAATTGTTTAAAAAGTACCAACCATAAAAATCCCCAGCGGGATTTTTTGGTTTACACTCTCGGCAGTTTTCCCGCTTCGCGGGACCGTGCAAAACTGCCTGCGAGAGTTACTTTTTAAACAATTGCTTTCGCATTGACATAGCTTTTTTAACATTCTAAAATAAGGTTGCTATGTTATCTATCAACAAGAAAGCATTATTTCTATCGATTCTTATCTTCTTGGTGCCAGTTTTTGTGTTAGCAGAAGATTTGGCCACTACCTGCCAGCAGCTTTCTGATACCCAAAATAGTTGCCAGAATGTAAGTTCCGCCGATTGCCGGGCGCTCCTTGAAAAATGCGCGGCTTATTACGACGATCAATCAAGTCAGATTGCCCAAGATATTACCAAAACCACCCAGCAAAAAAACACCCTGCAAAATCAAATTAATTCTTTAAAGAAAAAAATTACCGGGCTGGAATACCAGATCAACCAGGGAACCCTGATGGTAAAAGATCTTAATTCCCAAATCGACGAAACTCAAGTTTCTATCGATAAAACTAGCAACAAAATTGAAGATTCGCAAAATCAGATTGCCCAAATTCTAAGGTCAATTTACCAGGAAGACCAAAAGCCCACCTTTTTAATTTTGCTTGAAGGTAATATTTCTGATTTTTTCAGCAACATCGCTTATTTGGAAAACTTAAATTCCAGGGTGTCAGATTTGCTGGATAGCGCCCAAAATTTGCAGTCTTATTTAGAAAATCAAAAAACCAAAATGGATGCCGAAAAAGGCAGCCTGCAAAAAACCATCCAAACCCAAACTTTGCAGAAAAAAGAAAACGAGCAGAATAAAAAACAGCAGGATACTTATTTAAAACTGACCGAAGCCCAATACCAGCAACAGGTAAAAGACAAGCAAGATGCGGATAAAAAAGCCGCCAGCATCAGGAGCCGGATTTTTGACTTGCTGGGAGTTTCCCAGGCGCCTAACTTTGGCCAGGCTTACGATATTGCAAATTATGTTTCTGGCCTCACGGGCGTTCGGGCCGCTCTTGTGATGGCTATTTTAACTCAAGAATCTAACTTAGGTAAAAACGTGGGGCAGTGTTATGTTAAAAATACCCAAACGGGGGAGGGGGTGAAAATAAAAACCGGCGCTTATTCGCCAAAAACGATGAGTCCGACGCGCGATATTCCGGTATTTTTAAATCTTATTAAAGCTATTAACGAAGGTCGGGGCTTGGCGCGCGATCCGCTGACTACGCCCGTTTCTTGTGTTATTTACTACAATGGCAAGCCCTACGGCTGGGGAGGGGCGATGGGGCCTTCGCAGTTTATTCCTTCTACTTGGGTGAATGCGGGGTATGGCCAAAAGGTGGCTGATATTACCGGCAAAATCGCCGACCCCTGGGACATCAGGGATGCCTTTTTAGCAACGGGTTTATATCTTAAAGCACTAGGTGCGGCTAGCGGCGCTAATAAAGCCGAATTTAATGCCGCCATGAAATATTACTGCGGAGGTAATTGTTCGTCATACGACCGTTTCTATGGAAATTCTGTGGTGAATATTGCCAATCAGTACGAGGCGGATATTAAGGCGATCGGAGGGTAAGAGTGCGCTTTGCCGCCGATATGAAAAGTACCGGGCATGTCGCCGTTCGTTTCCCGATTGCCAGTGTCGAAAATTCCAGCGAATTTTCGCACCTCAACTCTCGGCAGAAAATTTTCGCTGCGGCGAAAAACCGTGCTTTTCTGCCTGCGAGATGCACCCGGGAAACGAACGGCTCGCTGTTTTGCAAAACACCGATAATCGGTGTTTTTGGTTGCGGGACTTGCCCCGTTAGAAGTCAGGCGCCCGAAGGCGTCTGCTGATGCGAAAAACGCATCAAACTTCTAATGGGGCTTGACAGGGATTATAGGTATGCTATAATGGAGGTGTTGACAATTTAAGGAGGGAATCTGTGCTGACTACAGCCCTCGTGGATAATTCTCCAAACCAAGAGAGTTATTCATTTCTAGTCAGCTCCGAGGCGAGGCTTTTTCGCGCGCCTCGGAGTAACTTTGCTTTTTTCCGTACAAGGTTGACAGGGGATCGATGGGAAACCGTCGATTAGTGTGCAGAATTCGGCATGTTTTTTCGGAGCTCAGCGTAGCACCGATGAAATCTGCTTTCTCGAATTATATACACGAAAACTGTATCGTACGCGATGCGTGCAGTCTCCCTGTCAACCTTCCGTTAAATCCCGAGGCTTCTGCCAAGGGACCCAATAAAGCCGAGTAGAGGACTCTTAGAGCGGGGCTCATCCCCCGTCGTTCTAAGGAGTTCTCCTCGGCTTCTTCTTTTACAAAAAATTACATTTTAATCTTCTAAATAAAAGTAGAATAAATTGCAAACGTTTGCAATTTATTCTACTTTTTGTTTGTCTTATTTTAGATTAAAAAATCCGCTTTTCAGCGGATTTTAGTCAAATGTTAATGGTCAATTGTCAAATGTTTTTCTGTTCCTCTTCCCACTTCCTGAACGCCTTCATAATCGGTTCCATATTTCCTTCAATAATATCTTCCAGGTTATGCCAGGATTTACCGATTCGGTGATCAGTCAACCGATTTTGGGGAAAGTTGTAGGTTCGGGTTTTTTCACTACGCTTGGCCCAGCCGATTTGTTCCCGCCGGGCTTGGGTTAATTTTGAAGAATCCGCTTCCTGCTGGGCTTTTAAGAGTCTGGCAGCTAATAGCCCCATAGCCATTTCTTTGTTTTGCAACTGGCTGCGTTCGGTTTGGCAGGTTACCACAATTCCAGAAGGTTTGTGGGTGATTCGAATAGCAGACTCGGTTTTATTAACGTGTTGGCCACCTGCTCCGGAAGATCGGTAAGTGTCAATTTTTAAATCACTAGGGTTAATGGTCATGTCCATTTGGGTGGGTTTTTCTAATATGGCAATGGTAATAGTTGAAGTGTGAACCCGGCCCTGTTTTTCTGTTTTGGGAATACGTTGGACTCGGTGAACCCCGCTTTCATACTGCATTTGGTCGTAGGCGCCCGGCCCGGTTAACTCAAAGACAATTTCCTTGTATCCGCCAATATCCGATTGGTTTGAGTCTATTACTTTTTGCCCCCAACCTTGGCTCGTGGCATATTTTGAATACATTCGGTAGAGGTCACGCACAAAAAGGCCGGCTTCATCGCCGCCCGTTCCCGCTCGCATTTCAATGATAACGCTTTGTTTTTCTTCAGTCATGATTTATAATTTAGCATAAAAACTTGATTTTGAACATAGACAATGCTAAACCTAAAGTAGGGTGATGTATCAAGTCAGGTCTTTAACAAAAAAGGAGCAGGACATGCTTTGTTCAACGTGCCATGGCCACAAACGTGTATTGGTTGATGCCATAATAAAATGTGATGCGTTCGGCCAGCATATTCAACCGGGAAGCGGGACATGGAAAGATTGTGAAAAGTGTGGGGCTACTGGCGAAGTTCTCGCAGAAGGCGAACAAGCTTCTGTACCGGAGCAAAGAAAATATCGGGTGATGTGGTCGCGCCCCGGTTATCCAAAAAGAGCATCGGTGGCAGGAACGTTTCCGGCTAACGATGATGCCGCAGCTCGTAAGATTTTTGAAGAGAATTACAAACATAATCATGTGTACGGTGGCGATGAATTAACATTGCTTTGTATCATCCAGTCGGAAGTGACCCAATTGATTGAAAAAAGGGAAGCACCCAAAAACCAAGGCTCACAGTAATCATCACGCCTTAACAAGGGAGTTCGCTATGCACTACGAAGTTCTTTATAAGATTCTCGGTAATCCACATATATACATTCGGCCAAAAATTAAAGAATTTGCCAGCGATGCCGACGCAATAGCCTATTATCGAAAGCAAGAAGAACTACAAGAGTCTGACATGGATCATAATCCCCACGAAATCGTCATGTTGCTTGCGGGTCTCAATTGCATTGATCAGGGGAAAACTAAGAAGTTAATTTGACGGTTGGTATAAGCGGGGTGCAGAATTGTACCCCACAAAGTGGGGCGCAGTCTTGTGCCCTATATTTTTTTGCCCGGACTCTTGCAATTGTGCCAAGCTCTTGTTAATATGTAAAATGTTTGATACAATACCAATATTCGCATTTTTGTAGATTAGCATTATAACTATGAAAGTAGATATACACCCACAATATTTTCCAAAAGCTTCTGTCAAATGTGCCTGTGGCAATACGTTTTTTGTTGGCTCAACCAAAGAATTTATAGAAACAGAAATTTGCGCTAAGTGCCATCCTTTTTATACTAAGAAAGAAAAGGTGTTAGATACCTTGGGAAGGGTGCAGAAATTTAAAGACAAATTGGCAAAAGTGCAGCCAAAAAAGGTTAAGAAAGTGAAGGTAAAGAAAGAGATTAAAGATATTAAGGATATAAAATAGATATACGTTGATATAAAGTTGCATATCACGGGCGAAAGCGAGCTAATATCTATTTATATCATTCGCCTTTGGCGAATATATATCAAAGAATTATGATCGAAGAAACAAAAGCAGATAAAAAAGATGCCATGCTTAGCATAGATGATATGCAAGTTGCTGGTTTACATTTTGGGCACCGCGTTTCCAGACTTCACCCAAAAATGAAACCCTATGTTTCAGGCATTAAAAATAATGTCCATATTATTGATTTGGAAAAAACCGGAAAAGAATTTGAAAAAGCGCTGGCCTTTATTTCAAAACTGGTTTCTGAAGGCAAGAATATTCTTTTTGTTGGAACTAAAATACAAGTAAAACAGTTTGTAAAAAGCAATGCCGAGTTATCAAACATGCCCTATGTTATTGAGCGCTGGCTAGGCGGTACTTTTACTAATTTTGAAACCATTGCAAAAAGGGTGCAATACTTCAAAGAACTTGAAAATAAAAAAGCTACCGGAGGACTTGAAAAGTATACCAAAAAAGAACGAAGTTTGTTTGACAAAGAATTAGAAATTTTACGAAGGAAATTTGAAGGAATAAAAAATATGGTCAAACTGCCTGATGCCGTATTTATTTTAGATGTCAGAAAAGACATTACGGCCGCCCGTGAAGCCAAACGAAAGGGGATTAAGATTGTGGGGGTTATTGATACTAACGTTGATCCGAATTTAGTTGAGTATCCTATTCCGGCCAACGATGACGCCATTTCTTCGGTTAGATATATATTGGAAAAAGTTTCGGAAACGATACAAAACTCGAAATAGTTCATAAAGTCCTTAAAGTTATAAAGTTCATAAAGCACGCCGCCTAACTTTAAAAACTTTACGAACTTTACAAACTTTATAACGTCGATGATATCTATTGATCAAATCAAGCAATTACGAGAAGAAACCGGTGTTTCGCCGGTAGAAATTAAAAAAGCGCTGGCCGAGGCTGGCGGAGACATTGCAAAAGCCAAAGAACTGTTAAGAATTTGGGGTAAGAGTTTGGCTAATAAAAAAACCTCAAAAGAAACGGCTGATGGATTAATTGATTATTATATTCACCCCAATGCCAAAACCGGCGTATTGCTCGATATACGGTGCGAAACTGACTTTGTCGCCAAATCTCCGGAATTTAAAAATTTAGCCCACGAAATTTGCTTGCAGATTGCGGCTTCAAAACCTTTGTTTGTTTCTGAAAATGATATTCCCGAAGCATTTTTAGATGGGGAAGTGAAAATATATAAAGAGCAAATAGCCAATTCCGGAAAGCCAGAAAACTTGGTGGCGCAAATTCTAGAAGGCAAGATTAAAAAATATAAGGAATCGATTTCTTTGCTCGCCCAGCCTTGGATAAAAGATGATTCTAAAACGATTAAAGGATTGATTGAAGATACGGTAGCCAAGGTAGGGGAGAATATAGAAGTAAAGCATTTTGTAAGATACGAAATCTAACTTTTACATAACGCATAACATAGAACACATAACAAAAAAAACGCCGTCGTAGTTTTGTTCCATGTTCCATGTTTCATGTTTCATGATGCAATTAATCGCCTTCATCATTTTTATCATTTCCTTGGTTGCGATCCTGGTTATGGTGGGAAAGAAGATTCCTGTATTGATTACTCTGCCTCAAAACGGTTCGCATGGTTTTAAAAAACCTGCCGTAGTTTTGAGAGTCCAGAAAAAATGGAACAGCGTTCATTTTCATTTATTTGAAAAACAAATGTTGCTCCATAAAGTACTTTCTTTTATAAAAGTGTGGACCTTAAAAATAGAAACGAAAATCGACCAACTGTTGCATGGAATAAGAAAGAAAGCTCAGGAGCTTGATAAGAAAGTCAAGAATAAAAAGTAGGTATCGGCATGCCTCCCTAGCTTAGTGGTAAAGCAGGGCTTTTGTAAAGCTCAGATACGGGTCCGATTCCTGTGGGAGGCTCATTATGCGACAAAAGACGTTTTAAAACGTCTTTTGTGTTGAGCTATTGACATAAGGGTTGGTTAGAATATAATAAGAATATAACTATTATACATACATCAGATACATAAAATATGAAAACACTTTTAAACGTAAAAGTTGATAAAGCAGAGAAAGAAAAAGCGAAGCAAATTGCCGCTCAAATGGGAGTACCTCTTTCTACGGTGGTGAACGCCCATCTTCGCGAGTTTATTCGTACTCGCGAGTTTTCGGTTAAATTGGACTCTGTGCTAAAACCCGAGGTTGAGAAAGAATTATTAAAAAGAAGCAGGGAATACCACAAAAACCCAAAAGTTGCTTATAGTACCAGCTCAATGGCAGAAGTTCGAAAATTTCTTTTTCGTAAGTAAATAAAAATGATAATTAACTTTCATAGAAATTTTAAGAAAGATTTGAATAAGTTGCCGTCAAGTTGTAAAGAACAATTATATGAAAGAATACATATTTTTTCTAAGGATCCGTTTCATCCGATTCTAAATAACCATCAATTGCACGGAAAATTAAAAGGACGGAATAGTATCAACATAACAGGGGATATAAGGGCAATATATGAGCAGATTAATAAGAATACAGTTTTATTCTTAATGATTGGAAATCATGGAAAGTTGTATAGATAAGTAATTGGGAATTTAACAATAGTCCGTTTAGTATAAACTAAATTTTATGGCAGAAAAATTTGGAGAACTTCCAAGAGAATCCCGGCCGGGACACAGTCATACTTCTGATTTTGGTGAGCATAAGCTTGATGTATATAAATTAATACACTTAGCAGAAAAATTAGACAGTGAAGTGGTGGATATTTCTTCATTAGAGCATCATAAAAATGATGATTGTTGGCATGATGAAAATGGTAATTGGATAGGTCCCTATACGTTAATCGCATTAGCAAAACAATGTGATGGTGATTTTCATAAAATGGTAGAAGGTCAAAATAAATTTATGATAAAAGAAATAGAGAAAGTAGAAAAAGCTGATTACGAAAAGTATTCTCTGATCTTAATAGGAAATCAACTAGTTGATGGTATGCATAGATTAACTAAAGCATGGATTGATGGGGTTGGGGAAATCAAGATAAAAAGGTTCGAAAAATTGCCAGAAGAGACGATCATTGTTGAATAGTTGACTGGGGTATTGACAATGGTTTTATTTAGAATAGAATAGACACTGAAGTTAAAAGTTATCAAGTTCATAAAGTTATAAAGTTTTGTTTTACAAACTTTAACACTTTAGAAACTTTACAATCAAAACATCCATTTTTTCCGCTTGAGGCGGATCCGTCCTTTGGCGGAAAAACTTAAAAGTTTTTAAAAATATCCGCGAAAATTTTGAAGCTTTTCAAAATTTTCGCGGGTGTTTTTTTCAGAAGAATCAGATAGGTAAGCAATTTGAAAATTAAGTAAGGTAAGTGAGTTTGTAAAAAACCAAGCACTCAATGCGTTGAGTACTCGGTAATTTTTGCAAGCAAAAATTAGTTTTTTAAAGTTGTTTCGAATAAGTCTGTCAGTACTTTAACTGGCAATTATATTTGAGAGTTTGATCCTAGCTCAGGGTGAACGCTGGAAATGTGGATACCGGCATGCAAGTCAAGGGGCCAGCGCATCACACTGCGTGTGATGACGATAATTCAAAAATCAAAAATCAAAATGCAAAGTTAAGGTGTCGGAAATTTACTTTGTAAATTTCCGACGATACATGATCGCGCCGCGGCGCGATACCAAAATTTTACACTTTGATATTTGCATTTTACATTTTATCGCATCGCGCTTAGCGTGATGCGTTGGCACCGGCGAACGGCTTAGTAACACGTAGATACATACCGCAAAGTGGGGCATAGCTCGTCGAAAGACGGGGTAATTTCCCATAGTCTCGCAAGAGTAAAGGCGCAAGCCGCTTTGTGAATGGTCTGCGGTCTATCAGCTAGTTGGTGGGGTAAAAGCCTACCAAGGCTATGACGGATAGGGGGCGTGAGAGCGCGACCCCCAAGAATGGCACTGCGACACGGGCCATACTCCTACGGGAGGCTGCAGTCGAGAATCTTCCGCAATGGGCGAAAGCCTGA
>JAHFKU010000002.1 GCA_023245195.1 Candidatus Staskawiczbacteria bacterium | reverse complement strand
GTATTCATTGATGTTGCCTTGGGCGTTGTTGCTGGTTTATTTGCCGCTTTTGCGGTGGTGATGTTTTTTGTGGCCGGTATATTATTTTTATCAGCCCGTGGAGAGCCAGAAAAAATCAAGCAAGCAAGGGCAGCTCTTTTTTGGGGAATTATTGGAGTGGTTGTGGGATTATTGGCGCGTGGTGTTGTGCCTGAATTTTTAAGATTACTTGGAGTTTAATACACTATGTCTAAAAAATTAGCTATCACTGGATTAGTGCTGTATCTCTTATTTCCTCTAGTTGCTTTGGCGGTAAGTTTTGATTTGCCGGGAGATAATCTTGATATTATGAAAGCTATCCGCGGTATTTTCGGTACGGCGTTTACCTTGTTTGTTGCCACCGCCATTGTATCATTCGTGTATGCCGGTATTTTATTTTTAACAGCTGAAGGAGATACTTCAAAAATTGCAACCGCCAGAAAGGCTTTGCTATGGGGAATTATCGGGGTGGTGGTAGCTATTTTGGCCTATTCGCTTCCATTGATCGTTATAACGTTTCTTGGAGTATAATATGAATAAAAAATTAATTTCTCTATTTACATCAGCGCTCTTTTTGGTAATGCCAGCAGTTTTGTTTGCGGCGGCCTTGGATGTAAAAGAAAGTATAAACAGGCTATTAAATTTGGTTGTTTGGCCGGTTTTTATTGGGGCGGTAGTGGTGATGGGAGTTTGGGCCGGATTTTTATTTGTAACTGCTCAAGGTGATGCTTCAAAACTTGCGACTGCAAGAAAAGCGGTTCTGTGGACCATTATCGGAGTTGTGGTGGGGATAGCCGCTTTTTCCGCGGTAAGGATTATTGGCACGGTTCTTTTTGTTGGCGCGTAGTTAGCTTTTATTTGGTTAAGTATCTTTTTCCCACGGGTTGGGATTTTTTTATTTGTGTGATATAACTAACGAAATCCCAAATAACAAATTACAAATTACAAAAACACGCCGAGGTGGCGAAATTGGCAACCGCACTAGCCTTAGGAGCTAGCGCTCGCAAGAGTTTGTGGGTTCGAGTCCCACCCTCGGCACAAAAAAAACCGGCGGCGCCCTTCGGGGCGCCGCCGGTTTCGTTTAATTAAATTCGAAACATTAGCTTGTTTTCACCTCTACTTTTGCCTCACTTTCTTTTCTTGGTATTTTAATGGTTAAAATGCCCTTATCCATTTCAGCCAAAGCTTTTTCAGTATGAATATTTTCGGGCAGAACAATCTTTCGGGAAAACGGGCCAAAGTAGCACTCTTGGTAAAGATAGGTTCTTTCGGGAACTTCATGGGGATTTTCTCGGTTGCCTTTGATAATCATCATGTCTTTTTCAACCGAAATATCCAGGTCTTTTATTTGCACCCCGGCAATCGTTGCCAATACCACAAAGTCTGAATGTGTTTCGAAAACGTCTACCACCAATTCGCCTTCAGAATTAAAAATATCTTGTTTTTCTTGGGTTGCTGGAGCATCAGTTTTTTTAACCGGCTCTTGCTCCGCCTTTAGTTTTATTTTTTTAGCCATGTTTATTGAAACGAATTTTCACAAACGTACGAATTAACACGAATTACGAACAAAATTTGAGTATTCGTGATTCGTGTTAATTCGTTAAGAAATTCGCGTTAATTCGTAATTTAAATTTTACAAATTCCTTTTAATTTTTTTACTTTATTAAAATTATCAATCATTAACGTAAATAATACCATAATAATGGCGGTGGGGATAATAAAGCTCAGCGGGCCTTTTAAGACGGTGATAGAAAAATCATACAAGCCATGGAATGCCGAAGCCAAAACTAATCCCGTGATTAAAAAGAATATATTTCGTTTACTTTTAGATATTCCCAGCACTATATAATATCCAAGCAGGGCAGAACATAGCGTATGTAGCAGCGTAGCGCCTATAAATCTGATAAAGCTAATAATTACCGTTGTTTGAATTATAGCAGTAAAGCCGATATTACCCAAGGGAGCTGATAAGTAAAGAATATTTTCAACCGCCGTAAATCCCAAAGCTACCACAACCATGTAAATCATCAGGTCTATTGGTTCGTCAATTTGCCCGCTATGGAAGACTCCGATTTTAACCGCCAAGAATTTAAAAAATTCTTCAATGAAGGCTATGGCTACAAACCATTTTAAGACATCAGCTAGGGGCGGATAGTAAGTAAAAAAAGGGAAAATTTGCAGTTGATTTAAAAAATCGGTAATTTTTACCTGCAATAGGTAGACGGGTACAGTAATAATGCATCCTATTAAAAAAACTTTAATAATCATTCTTTTTGGTTCGGGGTGCAGGTCTTTTTTGAGGTAATACAAAAGCCAAATGAAGCTGGGCAGGGTTCCAAAAATTAAATATAAGATAAATCGATAGTATTCCATTTTGTGACGAATTAACACGAATTGACTAACGAATAAACACGAAGTGAGAATTCGTGATTTGTGTTCATTCGTAATTTTGTGTTAATTCGTTTTTAATTCGGCCATTTTGCAACCATCAAGCACTCTTTTTTGTCTTTTAGCGGTAATTGCTGGTAAATTTCTTCGGTGATAAACGGCATGAAAGGGTGTAGAAGCTTCAACGACGTGGAAAGTATTTCTAGCAACATGTATTGGGTGGCTTGGCGTGTCTTTGAATCAGCAAGCAAAGGTTTGGCTTCTTCAATAATCTTATCACAGAACGTGTGCCAAAAGTAATGGTAGATTTTTTCTCCGGCAATATAAAATTTGTAGTTATCCATTAATTTGGTAACTTCTCCAACGAGCGCCTTTAATTCTTTTAAATGCTGTTTTTGATGAGCGGAAAGCACTACTTTTGATCCGCGCAAATCCGCGTAGTTATCCGCGTCAATCCGCGCAAGATTCGTTAGTACGAATCTTGATGCATTCCAAATTTTATTGGCAAAATTACGATGCCCTTTTATTTTATTTTCATCCAGTGCCAAGCTTTGCCCGGGCGTATTGCCCATCACTAATCCAATGCGCAGGGCATCGGTGCCGTATTTTTCGGTAATATTCAAAGGATTGATCACGTTTCCCTTTGATTTGGACATTTTCTGGCCCTTGGCATCGTTTACCAAGCCATGCAAGTAAACGGTGCCAAATGGCACTTTTTTGGCTAAATAAAGGCCAAAAATGACCATTCGGGGAATCCATTTAAAAATAAGGTCAGACCCCGATTCCATTACGGTTGTTGGGTAAAACGTTTTAAAATCTTTTGAGTTAGGATAACCCAAGGCTACCAAGGGCCATTGTCCGGAGGAAAACCAGGTGTCAAACGTATCGGGATCACCGCGCAGGGTGCTTTGGCATTTGGGGCAAGTGGTTAGCGTGTTTTCTAAATCGGGAAAACCGTCATTACAGGTATCGCAAATTTTGGCGGGAATTGGAATTCCCCAAACAATTTGTCGGGAAATATTCCAATCAATGCTATTTTCCATCCAATACAAAAATATTTTTCGGTAATTATCTGGAATGAAAATAATTTTTTTGGCTTTTACGGCGTCAGCCGCTTTTTTGGCGAGGTCCTTCATTTTTACAAACCATTGGGGCAGAATTTGGGGTTCAATGGCGGTTTCACATTTATAGCAAACCGGCACGTTGTGAACATAATTTTCATCAATTTTTTCCAGTAAACCTTTAGCTTTTAATTTTTCTACAATTTTTGGCCGGGCCTCCGTAATTTTCATTCCGGCAAATTCACCGGCAATTGGCAATAATTTGCCGCGCATATCAATAATTTGCTGGCTGTCCAATTGGTGGCGCTCTGCAATTTCAAAATCTACATCGCTGTGCCATGGGGTGATAGTCATCACTCCCGTGCCAAATTCCATATCAATGGCTTTGTCTTTAATGATGGTGGCGGTTATCGGGCCGTTGATCCATTCTAATGGTAATGTTTGACCATGTTTATAATTTGCATATCTCTTGTCATCCGGATGCATAACCACATATTTATCGCCAAATTTAGTTTCGGGCCGGGCAGTTCCAATCGTAAACGGGCCGTATTTAAAATAATAAAAAGCATCCTTTTTTTCTTTACTTTCAGTTTCTACATCAGAAAGCGAAGTTTGGTGTTTTGAGCACCAGTTGACAATACGCTGGCCACGGTAAATGAGGCCATCGTCATACATTTTTTTAAAAGTGCGCTGCACCTCTTTAACGATATCGTTGTCTAAGGTAAATTTCAGCCGGCTCCAATCGCAGCTGGCGCCCATTTTTTTAATTTGGCTTTCAATGTTTTTTTTGTTTTCCAGGGTAAATTCTAAAATCTCATTATATAGTTCTTGCGGTTGCATGTTAAACCGGCTTCGGCCTTCTTTTTCCAGTTTTTTTTCATACACTACTTGAGTTTCAAATCCGGCGTGGTCAAGCCCAGGCAGCCACAAGGTTTTAAATCCCTGCATTCGTTTATAGCGGGTCATGATATCTTCCAGGGTCATTACCAAGGCGTGTCCGGCATGTAAATTTCCATTGGCATTGGCCGGCGGCATCACAATCGTAAACGATTGTCGCGGACTTACGCGGACTTTACGCTGACTCACGCTGACCCCGCGGTTTCGTTTTTTGTCTGCGTCAGTCTGCGTGAAGTCTGCGTTAGTCTGCGCCTGTTTATCAGGGTTAAAAAAACCACTGTCTTCCCACAGCTTGTAGATTTTGTCTTCAACTTGTTTCGCATCATAAGGGCCGTCTAATTTCATTGGTTCATTCTAACAAACTTGCAGGAGGGCGTAAACATTGACATTAGTTAAGAAAAATGATAATTTATATTCAGTTCTTGGACAACCTACTCGTAGGCAGCTATGCCTTAAAATAGCGAGGGTCTCTATGCAAAAAATTTTTTCGGATGACCATCTGGAAGTTTTTATTGAAGAATATCAAGAAGGTAATGAGCTTAAAAAATGTGTGGTAATCAAAAGAAAGGATGGATATGATACCACCGTGAAAGTTGGTCAAGAGAATGGGTATCAATTTTCTGGAAATGGCACAAGTACGTGGATAGAAGTTACCAAGGGTAGGGTTACAGAGCTTTGCAATACAAATCCCTTTGTGGTTTCCATCTTTCCTGATAGAGAAAAGACTTGATTTATTCCCCAACTCTCAAATTCGCGTTGACGGATAACTTCTGCCAAGTTCGCCCTGAGTTTTTACGAAGGGCGATTTTTTTTGATTTGCTATAAAAAATTAACCAAAATCATTTACAATTTACTATTTACATGTTAATAAGATAACGGGTTGTTTCTTGTCTTTTGCCCTTTAACAACTAGCCACAAGGGAGGCTGTCATGTCTTTCTGGTTTAAATGGAAGAAAGTCTGTGCTTCTGGAAAGCATCAGTACACCAGAACGGTTGTACAAGCAGCTAAAAAAGAAGAAGCCATCAAAAAGCTATGGCCGGACTACAAAGGTGACGATGAGAATTTTTGTCTTTTTCATCGGACTTACGTCTTCGGGCCTTACCAAACACAAGAAGAAGCGCAAACAACTCCGGAACAACTCTTAATCTGTAATGATTCAGAGCGGATCACGGTTTGTATCTGCAACTAAATATACTATTGCTTGACCATTCATTTGGCCAGGCAATTTTTTTCTTCAATTTTAGCTCATCAATGCGCAGCAATTGACTTGCTTGCACCGAATTTATATAATTCATTCAGCTCTCGAAAATTCATAGTAGGAGAACGCTATGGTTCAGTTGAGCGCAAAAACTCTAAGAAAAATATGCATTAGTGAATGGAAAAGGAAAACAGCCAAAATAACTAAAAAGAGTTTCATAAAAAGGGTTAAAAGGGAACTCAAGGTGTTTTTGGAAGATTCTCGGGTTCGTCAAACCATTGTACAAATGGGACAAAGCGGATTATCAAAACATGAGATTCGAGAGCGAGTTATAAACTCCTTCTGTGAGGCATTTTTTCTTGAGGTTTATTTAAACGAGTATTTTCCAGATAGAAATTAGCAACCCATCTTTGTGCCTTACTATCTTTTTTGATGGCAGGGCTTTTATTTTCTAGCAAAGTGAAGGTAAGAAAATATGAACGATTGAAAATAGAATGAAGTTAAAAATATTTTTTTACTGAAATTATATTTTTATGAAGTTCATATTTTCTTACCAAACGGCGACGAAAATATGCTATGCCTATTTTCCAATTCTTAAATTGGCATTAACGGTTAATTTTTTCCAGGAGGTTTTTTTATTTCTATTAAAATACCCCGCAACGGCGATCATCAAGCCGTTGTCAGTACTTAAATTTACTGGTGGAACCAGCAAATTTAGCTTATAACTTATAGCTTTTAGCTTATAGTCAAACTGCTTTCGTAATTCTTGATTGGCCGAAACGCCGCCGCCCAAAATAATCGTTTTAGCTTTATAGGCCTTGGCGGCATTGATAGTTTTCTTAATCAAGACATCGCAAATGGCGTCTTGAACGGCAAAACACATTTCTTGGATGAATTCTTGGGATTTGGCTATTTTTGGATCAGTGTCTCGTATTTTATATAAAACAGCGGTTTTTAAACCCGAAAAACTAAAATCGTAGTCTTTACTATGCATCATGGGCCGTGGCAACAAGATTTGCGAGGTCATACCTCGCAAAGGATCCTTTGCGAGGTATGACCTCGCAAATTCTGAGGCGATTTTTGAAATAATGGGGCCTCCCGGGTAGCCCAAGCCTAAGATTCTAGCGGCTTTATCAAAACATTCGCCGGCCGCATCATCGCGCGTTTCTCCGATAATTTCATAATTACCGATTTTTTTTACTAAAATTAATTGCGTATGCCCGCCGGAAACAACCAAAGAAATCGCCGGAAACATTTGTTTCATGTTCCATGTTTCATGTTTCATGAAGTTAACGAGTATGTGCCCCTCAATATGATTTACTGGAATCACTGGAATATCCCAAAAATAACTAAGCGCCTTGGCAAAATTTACTCCCACGTGCAGGCAAGGTTCAAGTCCAGGGCCATTGGTGACAGCAATAATATCTACATTCGGTTTTTCATATTTTTCTAAAAATTCTTTGGTACTTTCAAAGAGATTATTTTCTTTTTCTAGGATTTTTTTTAGAATTTGTAATTTTGAATTTGGAATTTTGAATTTAGCGAAGCCGGGCGCAGTATTGTGCCCGGGATTTACCAATTTGGCCAGTTTTAGAGCTTGCTCTAAAACTGGAACCAAATTGCGTTGGTGTTCTCGTTTGGCCATCATAGGGAAAACCCCGCCATAATTTGCATGGATTTGCTGGGAAGAAACGACATTCGCCAAAACTTTAAACTTAGAGCTTGAAGCTTGAAGCACTGCTATGCCGGTATCATCGCACGAAGTTTCTATAGCTAAAATTTTCATACGTCTTTTATATACTAAATCTTGCTTTTTTTCAATTTTTGAAGCATAATATCAATATTATTGACCCTATCGTCTAGTCTGGTCCAGGACACAAGATTTTCACTCTTGTAACCCGGGTTCAAATCCCGGTGGGGTCGCAGAAATTTTTTGTTTGCAAAAAATTGACCCCACCGGGATTTGAACCGAGGGGTGGGTCGGAGGGGAAACTTGGTGTCCCCTCCGTGTAGGAAATTATTCAAAACCGGCAAGACGCGAGAATTGCGGGCTTGACCCGAATTCCCGTCTCAGGGTTTTGAAGGAGCGAAGCGACGGGTTCTACATCCCGATAAACGTATATGCAAAAAACCGACTATCTCAATATTTCCAAAGCTAGCGATATTGAAAATCCCAAAGAACGTAAATGGTATCGCTTATTTGAAATGATTCCGGGGATGATAAGTTGCGGGACTCTTATAGGAGTCTTTCTTTTTTCATGGCTTTTTCCGGCCCAAATTTCTATTTTTGTTATCTGCTACTGTTTCTATTATTTTTTCCGGATTTTTTATTTTTCGTTGCACCAGATTATCGGATATTACCGGGTCAAGCGCCACATGAAAATAGATTGGCTGGAAAAATTAAAGAAGTTTAAGAATGTTTCGCCGAGTTTGGGTGTGGCCAAGGATTGGAAAGATATTTATCACCTGGTCATTCTGCCAACCTATAAAGAAGGAGAAAAGATCATACAGGAAAGCATTCAATCTTTAATGTTAGCGGATTATCCTAAAGAAAGAATCATCGTTGTGCTGTCGATAGAAGAAAAAGCCGGCGAGGAATTTTATGCCATGGCAAAAAACATAGAAAAAAAATATGCCAGTGTATTTTTAAAATTTTTACTGGTTCAACATCCCAATAACATTGCCGGAGAGATAGCTGGCAAGGGGTCTAATGTGGCCTATGCGGGCAAGATAGTAAAAGAAAAGATCATTGATGCGTTGAAAATCCCCTACGAAAATTTGTTGATTTCTACTTTTGACATTGATACCAAAATTTATCCTCAGTATTTTTCTTGTTTGACTTGGTATTATATAACCGAAAAAAATCCGCTTCGTGCCAGCTATCAGCCGATTCCCGTGTATAACAATAATATTTGGAGGGCTTCTTTTTTCGCCCGGGTTGTTTCTACGTCAAATACTTTTTGGCAGATGATCCAGCAAGAGCGATCGGAAAAACTGACGACCTATTCAAGCCATGCGATTCCAGGAAAAGTGTTTTTTGAAGTCGGATATCCTTTTAATGTGGTCTGCGATGACAGTCGGATTTTTTGGCGGGCCTATCTTTATTATAATGGCGATTATCGGGTAGTGCCGATGTATTATTTGGTTTCTATGGATGCGGTAGAATCAACCAACATTTGGAAAACCATTATAAATCAATACAAACAACAAAAACGCTGGGCTTGGGGTGCGGCCGAAATTCCTTATATTATGTTTGGCTTTTTGCAAAATAATGAAATATCTTTTTGGAAAAAAGTTTCGCACATGTATACGGTTGTTGATGGCTATTGGTCGTGGGCAACGGCATCGCTACTGCTTTTTGTGTTAGGTTGGCTGCCGATTTTTCTTGGAGGGAAAAATTTCAATGTTACCGTGTTGTCTTTTAACTTGCCGATTTTGACCGGCCGGGTGATGACCATTTCTTTAATTGGCATGTTGGTTTCTGCTATTTTAAGCACGCTGATTTTGCCCCCAATTCCTAAAGGAGTCAGCCGCTTTAAACGAATATCGGTTTTTGCACAGTGGATTTTTCTGCCATTTACCTTAATTATTTTTGGGGCCCTTCCGGCATTAGACGCCCAAATCCGTCTGATGCTGGGCAAATACATGGGTTTTTGGGTAACAGAAAAGCGCCGTTAGGCGCTTTTCTGTTATCCAAAACCGAGAAGGGGGTCGGGGAAAAAGGATTTTTCCCCGTGAAGGAAAACAGTCCCGCGAACGAAGTGAGCGGAGACGTTAGAAACCGTGGGTTTCTAAGGAGCGAAGCGACGGTTTTGTGGTTACCGAAAAAAGGCGTTAAGGAGTAATCACGAATATACAAATCTAAAACAATATACAAATATTACCAATATACAAATCACGACGGCCGGACAGATTCGTATATTGGTAATATTGGTATATTTGAACGTATTGGTATATTCGTGATTACTCCTTACTCAAAATGTATCTTTTGCTTGAATTTTTTCAAATTTTCTAAAAGTAGTGCATGATTGCTTAATTCCGGATCTTTTTCTAATATTTCTTTGGCGGCCTGGCGGGTTTTTTCAACCAAAAATATATTGAGCATTCCTTCCATAGCTACATCTGGCAGACCCCACTGCTGGGCCCCATATAATTGCCCCGGTCCGCGAATTTCCAAGTCTTTTTGCGCCAATTCAAAACCGTTATCGCAGTCGATCATCGCTTTTAACCGTTTTCTATTTAATTGGCTTGGGTCGGTGGTAAATAAAAAACAATAGCTTTGCATGTCGCTTCTGCCCACTCTTCCACGAAACTGATGAAGCTGGGCCAAGCCGAACCGTTCAGCTCCCTCAATCATCATAACCGTGGCCCGCGGCACATCAACGCCCACTTCTACCACTGACGTGGAAAGCAAAATGTCTATTTCACCTTTTTTAAAATCCTGCATGATCCGTTCTTTTTCATCGCTTTTCATTTTGCCATGGAGCATGGTAATGCGAAGATCCGGAAAAATTTCTTTGGAAAGTTTTTCATATTCTTGTTTGACGGTTTTCATTTCTGATACGCCAAACAACGTAGGATTGTAATTAGAAACGCTAAACGATCCGCTTATGGCGGTCTGATTATTTTCTTCATCGTCTTTGCCGATCTTCGGGCAGATGACAAACACTCCCTTTCCTTCTTTGACTTCTTTGCGGATGAATTCATAAGCATCTTTTCTGCCTTCTGAATCAATAATTAGGGTTTTTATTTTCTTTCGGTTTTTTGGCATTTCTTTTATCAAAGATAAATCTAAATCACCGTACACCGTTAAGGCCAGCGTTCTTGGAATAGGTGTCGCAGTCATACTCAATAAATGGGGGATTAACTTTTTATCTTTTACCAATTGGGCGCGTTGATTGACTCCAAAGCGGTGTTGTTCGTCTAAGACCACCAGGGCTAATTTTGAAAACAACACCCCTTTTGAAATCAGGGTATGGGTGCCAATAAGCATATCAATTTGGCCAAACTGCAATTCCAAAAGCAAGTCTTTCTTTTTAATTTCAGTTATTTTTCCGTTTTTAAAAATAACACTTTCTTTACCCGTTAAATAACCAATTGTTACGTTAAACTTTTCCAACATTTTTGAGATGCCTTTGAAGTGTTGGCTGGCTAAAATTTCTGTCGGCGCCATAAAAGCCACCTGGTAACCGTTTTTGATGGTGCTTAAAGCCGCCATGGTTGCCACCACCGTTTTACCCGACCCGACATCTCCTTCCAGTAGTCGCGACATAGGCGCCGATTTTTCCAAATCTTTTAAAATAGTAAAGGCGCACTGGCGCTGTGAATCGGTTAGTTGAAAGGGGAGGGATTCGGTAAATTGTTTCATTAAACTAGCATCCATCTTGCAAACTGGCGCGGTTTTTTGCAGCAGGCGAGCCCGCTGTTTTAAAATAGAAAGTTGTAATAAAAATAAATTTTCAAAACTGAATCTGGCTTTGGCGGCATCGGCATGCTCAAACGATTCGGGAAAATGGATTTGCCAAATCGCTTCTTTAGTCGGCAAAAATTTATGTTTTTTTATAATTTCATCGGGCAGCATTTCAGGAAGTTTATCGTAAAAATATTCCAAAAGCGGTTTTATAATATAGCGTAGCCACTTAGAACTTACACCTTTGGTTTCAGAATAAATCGGGACAATTCTCCCAGTATGCGTTAAATCGTCGTTATCTGACATTTCACTGATTTTTTCAAATGCAGGATTATTTAAATAAACTCCGCTTTTGCTTAATGTCACTTTTCCGGCTAGGCACACAAAATCATCTTCTTTTAAAGATTTAGTTAAAAATGGCTGGTTAAACCACAGCGCTTTTATATTCCCCGTTTCGTCTTCAATTTCGACTTCCGTAATGGTCATCCATTTTTTGAAGGTTTGCGTATTTTCTATAGCAATAATTCTGCCTTGTACGCAAACTACTTCACCCACTTTTATTTGGCTGATGGGAATGATGTTAGAAAAATCTTCGTATCGCAGGGGAAAATAAAATAACAGATCCTGGACGGTTTTGATGCCCAATTTTTTGAGTTTTTTGTGGTAAGCCTGGCCAATATTGGGCACGTTTTCTATGGGGGTTGATAATTTAATCATGGATATATAGTAGCAAAATTTATGTAATAAAAAAACTCGAAATTTCAGTCGAGTTGTTTATATGGTTATGAGTCTAAAAGTTTCTCAAGATATTTTTTAAAATTCTTTATGTTATCCATATCATTCCTTATTTTAAATATATCATACTTTAATTCTTGCATCTCGCGTGGATCAGTAATTGCATCTCTTCCTCCATAAACGCCACTACGTTGATCTAAATAGAATTCTTCTTTTGAATCAAAATGTGCTTGTACGTCAAGAATGCATGAATCTATCTGAGGAATTAGTGCTTCTATTTTCTGTTTACGTTCTTCTTCTAGCATTTTTGAAAATTGGTCTAAAATATGGTGGTAAGCACCTCGCCAAATATCCTCTGAATCCTGAAGATTTAAATCTCCAATGGGGTATTTTTTATACCATTCATTCTGTTTTGATTCTTCGGTTTTCTCTCTCTCCGACATATTTTTCCTCCTTTAGTTAAGATGAGCTAAATTCAGTTTAGCACAAAGTTTCAAAAAGGCAATTAAGCTTACAATTCAACGCCCAACTTTTCCCTTATGATCTTTTTCATTTTATTTAAATCGTATTTCATCATTTCAAATTCATCTTCCATGTCAGTCATTCTTTTTAAAAATTTATCCAATGTGGTGGTAAGTTTATCGATTTTTCGAGTGAATTTATCATCAAGCGCTTTAATCTTTTCATCTACCGCTTCCAAAATAACAGCCGTTTGGTTGTTTAGTAATTCTTTTACGTCCTTGGTTTGTATATCCAGTAACTCTTGGATATCTTTTTTAGTAAGTGAGTTTTCTTTTGGCATGTTCTAAGTATATTATTTTAAGTAAGTGTGTCAATTATACTTTTGGTTTTTGAGTATGTCCCGAATCTACTTCATACTTGGTATTTTGCTGTTCAAAGAAGTTTACCAGTTCCAGCACATCCGTTGCCGTACTCATCCATTTAGCGGGATTGGTAACATGATACTCTTTTGGTAAGCCCAGTTCAGCCAGCCTTCTGTCAGCCACATACTGCACATATTGGTTTACATAATCAGCATTTAAGCCTAAAATTCCATTGGGGAACAAATCTTTATTGTAAGCGTTTTCGATATTTACGCCTTCTACGATAATACTTTTTATTTCATTGGCAAATTCTTCGGTTAGTAATTCTGAATTTTCTTCTAAAGCGGTTTGAATAAGCTGGATGCCGAATTTTAAGTGCAGTGATTCATCGCGCAACACCCAGTCAACCATGCTGCCAAAATTTCGCAGTTGATTCCGTTGCCTGAAAGAAAGCGCCACCATAAAGCCCGAATAAAACCAGATTCCTTCCATGACAATATTGGTCGCCACCAAATTACGGATAAAATCTTTTTTGCCTTCAGGGGTTTCTATATCCAGCTTTTCTTCGGTCATCCGTTTTAAATATTTCATCACATAGGCTTCTTTGGCCTGCATAGAAGGGGTTTCTAAATGCACATTAAATATTTTTTCGCGGTCAAACGGAAACGTTTCCAAAACATATTCAAACGCCACGCAATGGTTGGCTTCTTCCCACATTTGTTTGGCTAAGTACAAATGGCATTCGGGCGATTTTAAATAAGGGTAAATGCCAAGGGCAATGGAACGATTTACGATTAATTCAGCGGGATTAAAAAAAGCCATGGTAAACTTTACCGCATGTCTTTCGTCTTCAGTCATTTTATTCCAGTCTTCCAAGTCTTCTTTTAAAGCAATTTCGTGGGGGAACCAGGTATTTCGTACAGCTTGGTTGTAAAGGTCGTAAGCCCATTGATAGCGCATGGGGTGAAGATTCATGTCTTCTGGCGAAGCTTTTCCTAATATTGGCATGAGAATTTATTTATAAATTCTCACCGAGTACTCAACACATTGAGTGCTCGGTGGTTTTTATTTTAATTATTTTTGTTTTTATATATTTCAATACCTTTTCTAATAATAACTCTGTCTTTTTCCTTTTCTTCTTCTGAAAGTTCTGCATAAGGCTTTTGTTGTTCTGGCGGAGCATAACTGCCATTTCTTTCAAGCCACTTGTCGTGCAAAATAGAACTGGCACTTTCAACAAAAGCATCATCTAATTCAACACCACCTTGCACAGCTTTTTCAATTTCCGTTACAGTCACCTCTGCAGAAGCTTTATTTTCTCCTTTCCAATCCTCCGGCAGATCCTGGTAATTAGTATTTGCAATATCGATCTCTGTTTTTCCCTCATGGGCCATTTGCCAAAGTTGGTCTTCGGTTTTCTTTAATTGTGGTTCGTAATCTTTCGATTCTTCCCGGTAACGAGTCGCGCGCCATTCATCGTGAAGCTGGCTGCCAAGTTGCGTAACCCTTTCTTCGGTTTTATTTCTTTCTCTTGGTCCACTTTCTAAAGGCATATTTTTATGAATAAAAACTGCAATAGTTATTTTTTTGAAAAACAAAAACCGATTAATGGCATCTATTTTTATTTGCTATTCTTTACTGTCTCTATTATAAAGAAAATCCTCATTTTCCTTGGCTGATTTAATTTCTTGATCAGTTGCGTCTATAGGTAAGCCTAATCTTGTCCTGAGTATTTCTCTTTCCTCCTTTTTATAAATGCTCTTTTCATCTGGTGAATTCTCGCTGTTATCAAGATTTATTTTTTCTCTTTCCATAAAATTTAGTATTGAATTATTAATTAATACGAGACCTTTTTAAAAATAGTTTTTTAATTTTTAGATTTATTGGCATCCATCACATAAAAATTTCTCTTGCGGATCGGTGGGCATGTGGATGTGACTAATTTTTTAACAGGTTAACAAAATCATTAACAGATAATTGAGCGTCTCTTAATAATTTCCTTAACAGTCCTCTTCCTAGTAACTTGTGGTTTGGAATAGTTAATGGATCCCTGCTTGTATGCAGTAATCTTATGTGGCTTCCTTTCTACCGTGCAATAATATAACCAATCTTTACAAAAGCTTTTATTGCTGTTTTTCCTGAAACCGAAGGTAATTTTGCCACAAAGAGAAAATTAGATTAATTCTAAAGACTAATATTGTGCAAGCTGAGTTCTTGGGGATTATACGATTCTAATGTTTCTTGATTTTCTTTCTCTTCTAAGCAAAGTTCAATGACTTCCCGGATATTTACTAAAGCCTCATCAATCGTTTTGCCCTGAGTATAACAACCGCGAAAAACAGGGCATTCTACAACATAAAAACCATCTTCATCTTTTTGGATGATAATAGGAAGTTTTTTGCCTTTGATTTTAGCCGTCAATGCTTTTGTCATGGAATCATTATATTGCGTTAAAGATTAAAGTCAAATTAATTTTTTATGGTTTATGTGGTGAATATTGATATCCTCTGGAGAGGCTTTTCCTAATATTGGCCCTGATTTTTTTAAGTATTTATTTTTAGTATAAATTATTTATAAACACATCCCCAAAACTAGTAAAAAATGAAATACAAAGCATTCCAAGTAGAATAAGGCCAATAAAAGTTATGATAGCTTTTAAGGTTTCGTTTTTAATTTTTGATTTTGAATTGAAATAATGATAAGAGTAACCACACGATATTGATACAACTATAATAATAATCCCATCAATAACAGATTTATTATAGTTTTGAGCATAGTAAAAAATTGCACCAACAACTACATAGCTAGCCCATCCTCCAGGCCAACTCCAAAAACTCTTTTTCATAGGAGTTGATTGTTGTAATTCTTGTTGGTTTTCCATTTTTCTTATAAGTCTATTTCAGAAGATAGATTTTTTGGACGATACCTATATCGATCTCCGATATTCCTCGGGCATACGTTCCCTCCTATCAGAAACTCCATATGCTTGGGCTGGAGAGCTGTCATTCTGGAGGCGCAACATAGGTAAGTCCTCCAAAAAATCTATCTATTAATTTGGTTGTCTTAGAATTGAAAAAAACGAAAACTAATACTTGAATCTGGACTGCCGGATAGTTGGTAATTTTGAAGATAATCGCTAACACCCTCTTCTCTTTCTGAATTTAATGGATAATTCCTTCTTGTTATATCTAAAGTTGAGAATTTTAGTGGTTGGTAGGTTTCTAGTTTTGGACTCGGACTTTCTAATTTTAAATTATCAAACTTTTTCTCCTTTATTGCATTCTCATCGAATTTTAATGTGTCTAATTTAACGTTGTCACTAATAACGATAAATAGAGCAAGAAAGCCAGCTAATTTTAGTGATAATTTTGTTGGGTTCATTTTATTGGCAGCCGTCGCACATGTTTTTTTCTGCTGGGTCGGTGGGCATGTGGATTTTATATACTTTTCCGTCAATGATTTTTTCCTGGTAGTGGCTATTTTCTGGATTTGGTTCTGATTTCATCGAGAATCCCTCGTTGCTTTGCAACGGGGACAACTGAGTTTGCACTTTTGAAAAAATAGGCTCTGAAACTTGTTTTAAGGGTTCTACAACTATTTTTACTGGCTTTGTTTCATCAAAGCTTTGAGTTGAGGCGGATTCAGTTGCAGTTTGCCGGAGTGCGCCAAAGCCTTTGGTGGAAATCGCCTCTTCGTCCGCTGATCTGTCCGCCGGAATTTCGGCGAAGGCGGAATCAATGATTTGATCCTGTTCTTTTTCAATAACTTCTTCTTTAACAACTTCCGATATTACTTCAACTTTCATATCTGCGTTAATCCGCGTTTCATCCGCGTTAATCTGCGCCGTCTTAAAGACGGACGCAAACCCCGTCTTGCCCAATTTAGCCGACTTATTAACGGCCACCGTGCTTTGTTCGGCGCTGTGGCGTGGTTTCATGTGCAAATAATAAGTTGATTTTAACCCTTTCTTCCAAGCAGAAAAATAGATGTCCATGGTTTTGTCCATATCGCGGTCTTCCAAATACATATTTCGCGACAATGCTTGATCAACCCATTTTTGGGCCCGGGCCGCCACTTCTACAAAGGCATACGGCGAAACCGAAAAAGAAGTTTTATAAATTTCGCGGATATGGGGCGGGATTTCTTGGATGCTTGAAATATCGCCCTGCAATTCAATAATTTTGCCTTTTACCATATCCCATAAATTCATATTTTTCAATTCAGTGACCAAATTATGGTTGATGTCTAAATATTTCCCAGAAATTTTATTGCGCGAAAATACCTGGGCAAACCGCGGATCAATGCCCGGAGTGGTTCCGGCTACGAGGCCAATGTTGGCATTGGGGGCAACCGCCATAAGCGTAGCATTTCTCATGCCGTTTTTTACTTTAGCGCGCAGGGTTTCCCAATCTAGCCAATTTTGTTTTGATTTTTTATCAACATCAATAGCAATTCCGCGTTCCAGTTCCAACCTTTCCATAGTGTCTATCGGCACTTTTCCTTTTGACCATTCTGATCCGGCAAAATTTTTGTAACTTCCGCGTTCAGCCGCCAAATTAGCCGATTCATCAATGGCCATATGGCTGATAAACTCAAACATTTTATCGGTAAAATCATAGGCATGGGGCGAATCATAGGGAATACCAAGTTGTTCAATAGCATCGGAAAATCCCATGACACCAAGTCCAATAGCGCGGTTTTCAGAATCTGATTTTCTAGCTTCGGGCACCGGCAAAATATTAATATCTATCAAATTATCTAATTGGCGCACAGCCAGTCTGACAGATTCTTCCAGTTTTTGCCAGTCAATCTGTTTTTTCTTTAAATGGGTCGGGATATTAATAGAAGCTAAGTTGCAAACCGCAATATTATCTTTATCTTGAGGTAAACAAATTTCAGTGCACAGGTTTGACATGTGAATCGTGCCGGTATTGTTGTTTAGCGCCCGTAAATTGATCGGATCTTTAAAAGTGAGCCATGGATGGCTGGTCGTTTGCAGGGCAACCAAGATTTGGCGATATTGTTCAGTGGCCGGGACTTTTTTAAACATTCTTAACTTTCCTTCATCGGCCATTTTGACATATTCGTTATAGCGGATCGAAAATGCTTTGCCGTATAGTTCGTTTAAATCAGGAGTTTCTTTTGGGTCAAACATATACCAGTCTTGGCGGGCCTCAACTCGTTTGAAAAATTCATCAGAAAGATAGGCGGCGGTGTCGGCGGTTCGCATTCTTAAATAATCGTCGCCGGCATTGTGCTTCCATTCAACAAATTCCGGAAAATCAATGTGCCAGTTTTCCATGTAAAAACAAAGGGCGCCCTTTTTTTTGCCTCCGCGTTGGATAGCCCGGATGGCCGTGTCAATGATTTTTGCAAAAGGGGTTGGGCCACTTGAAGTGGTGTTGTTGCTTGATAGGGGAGATCCGGTAGCGCGCAGCTTAGTAATAGAAGCGCCTAGCCCACCGGAAGCTTTAGATAAAAGCATGACATCGGCCACCGATTTTGAAATATGGTTCATGTCGTCATGGATTTCAAGCAAAAAGCAGTTTGAAAGGGCGGGATTTGGGGTGCCGGCATTGATATTGGTTGACCCACCGGCAATGTATTCGTGTTGGGACATTTTCTCGTAAAATTTGATGGCCCATTCGGTTGGGTCAACTTCGTTATAAGAATTTCCCATGGCCACGCGCATGAATAAATACTGGGGTGTTTCAAAAGCTTGCTGGTTTTTATCTTTTACTGAATATCGGTCTAAAAGGCTGGAAAGTCCGGCGTAAATAAATAATTCGTCGCGCGAAATGTCTAAGGCAGCGGCCAGTTTTTCCAGATCAAAGTTTTTTTGCATTCTTTCATCTAGGATGTTATCTGCCACGCCTTTTTTTACATAGTCCGCAAAATGTTCTTTGTGGAGTTTTTTTAATTCTTCGTTAGTTTCGTAATCGCCCAAGACGTGCTTATAAACAGTCTTTAATAGTAGGCGAGTGGCAATTTTGTCATAATCAACATCTTCTTTTATGTTTTGAACAGCGGCATTAATGGTGGCTTGGTCTAATTCTTCAGTGGTGATGCCATCATACAGTGTAACTTTAGTATCGGTAGCTACTTGAGTAACTTTAGCGATAGGGTCAATCATCCCAAACGCGGCGCGTTCTATAGAACGATTAATTTTATCGGCATTAAATAATACTTTGGTCCCGTCGCGTTTTGTGATGGTTAAATCCATGATAGTTAATGCAAAATGCAAATATCAAAATGCAAAATGACAATTTAAAATTAAAAAATTCATCAAAATTTTCTCGAAAAGAAAATTTTGATACCTAAAATTTGATTTTTGAACTTTGATTTTTGAATTATTTTTTATGTAATCTTACTTTAAATCGAAAATGCCTCCTTATGAAAAGTAATTTCAGGTCTTTTCTTTAAATTTCATCTGCAAATTCGCAATAATTTCAAAATGTAGCAAACTACATTTTGAAATTCTATCAAATTTTCGCCGTGAAATTTAAATAAAATTCCTTGAAAGCATTTTGCAATTTAAAGTAACTACATTTTACTCTTTTTGTTTTTTTGATGCAAATCTCGTTTTTACTTAGGAAAAATAACAACCTGTGGATAACTTTTAAAAATTAAATTCAATAAAAAAACCAAGCGATTCCTTGGTTTATAATGTATATTCTTTTTCTCTGGCATCAGAAATGAACAAAATGAAGGCCGATAGCATGTTGTTTCTCTCCTGACAGTCCTTTTTGATTTTTTCTTTGGTATTAATGGATACCCATTTTCTGGCAAACGCGTTGCAAAGGTCTTCAATGAAAAATATCGTAGGTCCATATTCATCGGGGTTGAAGTGAAATTTATCTGAATGTTGATCAAATGTTTTTGTAATAGAATCTTTTTTAAAGTTTAAACCAAACGTGTGGGCAATTTCATGTCCCAGGCATCCGAAGGCATATTCTAATTTCGAATAATCGTTAAAATATACATGGAGTTTTTTAACATTTTCATCAATTCCTAATGCCGCTGTAGAAAGCATTGGCCACATTGTAAGCGCTCCAATCTTTCTATCCTCCAATTGCCAGAAAATACTTTTCTTTTTTATTCGTTCTAGCCATCGATGTGAATCTTTAATAAATCTTGAAAATCCTTCAAAATCTTCACCCAAAACTCGTGCCTGCGTTGCCGCTGGGTGATTAGCCATATTTACCTCTTTGTTAAAGATCAAAGAAACGGTGCTCTCGAGAGGAATCGAACCTCTATCACCAAGTCCGCAACCTGGCGTCCTATCCGTTGAACGACGAGAGCTTGCTTCTATTATGTTATCTTATTTTAGAATGATTGCAACAAAAAACCGGCGTTGCCGGTTTTTTGTTGTTTACGTAAGGAATTACATCGCGGCGTGTTCTTCTGGTGTCATCATGCAGCAATCTTTAGCCATTTTTCCAGATCCGCAAAAACACATTTCTTCTTTTCCACAACATGTACCATACATTTTATCTGCTCCACAGGTTGGACATGGTTTTGTTTCTAATTTAGCTTTTTGTGCTTCGTCCATATTTTTTATTAACCTTAAATCACGAAATGCCTTGGAAAAAAGTTTCAGGTCTTTCCTCCAAATTTGGGTTGAAAATCCGCAATAATTTTGAGCCAGAAGCCTTTGGCTATGACTCAAAATTCTATCGAATTTTCACCTTCCAAATTTGGAGGAAATCCACTGAAAGCATTTCCTGATTCAAGGTTTAAAATTTAAATTTATTTTTCCACGACCTTTCTAAATTATTTTCATTATAGTTCTAAAGAAATGAAAAGTAAATGAATGGGGTTTTAATTATTGGTATGGTACTATTTTTTTCTGTGGTATAATAATGTAATAATTGTTTTATTTTGCATGTTAAGATTCATTTTAAAATATCACGAGTATTTTAAAATCGAATCTGTATATGTATAAACTTTATGTATCATGGATTTTACGGTTTTAAAAAAAATACCAAAATAAGTTTGCTGGTATTGGCTACAATGTGTTTACTGGGAGTGTCCAGTTTGTTGCTATCGCCGGCAACCGCCGCTGGCAGTACTTTTTACGTCAGTCCTTCTGGCAGTGATGCTAGCGTGGGAAGCAGCTCTGCTCCCTTCAAAACCCTGCAAGCTGCCGTTAGTAAATTAAAGCCAGGCGACACGCTAAATGTAAAATCTGGCAGTTATGCGGGATTTATTGCTGGCTGGGACGAAACGGGAATTTACGGAGTTATTAGCGGCACTATTAGCCAGCCAATAACCATTCAGGCCGACCCTAGCGCTGCTGCCGGATCAGTTATTATTAATTCCCATAACCAAAAAACGGCCGATGGCATTAACTTTGAGCCAGGCTGTAATTATATTACTATTAAAGGTTTTACTATTAAAAATAGCGATGGAACCATAACCCGCTCGGGTATTCGCTATACCGAATCAATCGGCGGAAAAATTCTCAATAATAATGTTGATGGATCTGGAAGGTCGAACATTTTTACCAGCCACGCCCAAAATATTGATGTTGAAAATAATATTATTTCTCATTCTTCCCAAGAACACGGCATTTACGTTTCTAACAGCGCTGATAATCCGATCGTAAAAAATAACACTTCGTTTAGTAATGCTAATGGTGGTATTCAGCTTAATGCCGACATTAGCAATGGTGGAGACGGTATTATAAAAAACGCCCTAATTGAGGGAAATATTATTTATGATAACGGGACGGCTGGTGGATCTGCGATTAATTTGGATGGTGTTCAAAATTCAACCATTCGCAATAATGTGTTGTACAATAATCACTCAAGCGGCATCGCCCTTTTTATGCAAGATGGCGCTGAGGCTTCTAAAAATAACTTGGTGGTCAATAACACCATTTTGATGCCTTCAGGTTCTCGATGGCCGATTAATATTGATAATAAAAGCACGGGCAACAAAGTTACTAATAATATTTTACTCAACGATGCTAGCAGGCATGGCAGTATTGAAATTTCCGCCGACAGCCTTTCTGGATTTGTGAGCGACTACAATATTGTTACGAATATATTCATGGCCGATAAAAATACGGGCGACACCAATCTTACGTTGGCCCAATGGCAAGCCAAGACCGGCCAGGATAAACATTCGTTTATTGCCAATGCTGCCGATTTATTTGTTAATTCCGCGGCCAATGATTACCACTTGGTAAACGGCAGCCCGGCAGTTGATGCGGGTACGCTGGTAATGGTTGCCAGTGATATAGAAGGAAGCGCTAGGCCCAAGGGCGCCGGAGATGATATTGGAGCTTATGAATTTGATTCCGAATCTCCTGCTTCAACTACGCCCGCTCCCGAACCAACAAACACTACTCCTATTGATACTTCTACCACAGCGCCTTCTGTTCCGGTTTCAACCCAGCCATCGGAAAGCCAGAATTGGCTGTTGATTATCGTGATCATTGTTTTGGCAGTATTTGTGGTGACGCTTTTAATTGTTTTGATTGCGATTCTTTGGTCTCAAGGCCGCAAAAATAAGTATCAAGAACAAATGCAAAATCAGTCACAAAATCAGCCGCAAAATCAAAGCCAGAATCAAATGCCAGGCCCGGGCCAAAATCAAATGCCGCCTCAAGGCCCCGGAGTGTAGGGAATTAAAAAAAATTCAAAAACAAAACCCCGCTACTGCGCTGTAAATTACCAAACCCCAATAATAAAACAATTTCGGGGTCTTTCGTCCAAATTTGGGCTATAAATGTGCTATAATTTTCAGGCGGAGCCTTTGGCTAAGCCTAAAAATTCTATCACATTTCTATCTCCAAATTTGGACAAAATACCTCCGAGGGGTTTGGTAATTCACAGCTACGGCGGGGTTTTTGGTGCGGAGGAGGTGGGACTCGAACCCACGAACCCTGTAAAGGGTCACGGTTTTCAAGACCGTTCTAATAGCCGCTATAGGACTCCTCCAAGATTGTTTTTATCATAATAATAAATATTTATCAAATTGACTTAATGGGTTTTTAAAGTTAGAATTAAAAACAATTGGAGGGGGCGCATAACGGTTGGTGCAAATGTTTGCTAAACATTAGCGACGCAAGTTGCTATGTGGGTTCGACTCCCACCCCCTCCGCCGTTCTTAAGAAATCATGGCTAATCTCATTTCCTTAGAAAGGAGACTGGTTTATGTTCGTAAATAATAGCCAAAAGAAGAGTGACGCCGTTACTGTTAACGACATTCGCAATCTTTTTGGTTTCGTTCTAGAAGTTTTAGTATTATATGGATCGACTCAATTCTTTGTTAAAAAATTTAGGAAACTATGTGTTGAATGCTTAGAAAGCCTGTCCAAAGAACATGGCATTCCCTTGAAGGAGACGCCTTTCCTCTTATCAACCATTGAATTAGGTCCCGAAGCAAAAAGTTCTTTCTTTATCCTGAAAAGATGGCTCCAAGAACAAAGCTGGGAGTACAGCGAAGTAGTTTTTCAAGAGTGGATTCATTTAAAGCGAATCGCATTACTGAAAAAACTCAAAACTTGATTGATAATTTTTGTCCCTCACACCAAATCTGGTAATGAGGGGCTTTTTTTAGAAATTTTATGGTAATCGATTCACAAAAACAACCACCGGCCCATGCATGGGCCGGTGGTTGTTTGTGTGCTTAATAACTTCTCTTGAATTTTTAATGTACGATAATCGAAACAGTGGCTAAGGTGCTATCTAGGCTTCCATCATTAACCTTAAAGGTAAAGCTATCGCTTCCGGTAAAACCGGCATTGGGAGAGTAGGTCAAGTTGGGAGCTGTGCCAGAAAGCGTTCCATGCAAAGCGCCATTCACGACAACATAGGTAAGCAGAGATCCTTCTGGGTCGCTGCCACTCAAGGTAATATTAACTGAAGAGTTGGCGTTGACATTTACCGTTTGGGCATTGGCGATGGGCTTATGGTTAATGGTAAAGTTCGTATTGATAAATGCCTGGAAGGCGGTTTCAATGGCAGATGTTTTTACCTTGAAAGCGGCCAGAACGTTAGCAAAATAAGTTTTGATAGCGGCAATCCGATCAGCTTGGCTGGTTGCAGCTTTCATAGAAGCTTTAAACTGGACTTGAGCATTTTTCTTAGCATTTTTATAAGCTGTTTTTGCATCTTTGACTGCCTGTTTGAAGATGTTTTGGGCGGGCTTTATTACTTCTTTGATGGCTTTGCCATCTGAACCGCTGGTAGTTTGCATCAGTTCAAGGTTTAAAACCCCGAGGCCAATATTGGTATCTTGATGAAATTGCGCCTTTGCATGTTCGTTGTCATTATCTTGTGCTCCAACATTGGCGTTGGCCGAAAGGCCCATATGCAAGCCGTTATTATCTTTTGCTTGTGCCAAAGCCGGAATGAATGATGCACCGGCCAAGATTGTGCTTAAGACGAGCATCGAAGCGATGAATTTTTGTGTTACATAGTTAAACATAGTTTTTATTCTCCCTTTCCTGTTATTTTAAGATATAAAATGACGGTTGGAGGAGGAATTAGGTTAATTTTTATCGGGGTACACAAGCTAAGACGCCCAACTTCATAAAATCTTTTAAACGTGAACCTTGGCTTTATGTTTGTATTGTCGTATGATATCCTTGATATACAAAACCCATGGAGGATTTTAATGCCAAAAAGCATCACAAAGAAAAGGAATTCTTGGACGCCTACCAGCAATATGCCGATGCAATCTATCGGCATTGTTATTTTAGGGTCTACAATAAGGATTTAGCAGAAGATCTGACCCAAGAAACCTTTATTAAGACTTGGAAGTATATTACCGAGGGAAAGGAAGTAAAGAGCATTAAAGCCTTCCTTTATAGGGTTGCCCTAAACCTTATTATTGATCATAGCCGTAAAAAGACAGCCCTCGCCTTTGATGATATGAAAGAAAAGGAGGTGTCAGTACGTCTCCATAGCATAGAAAACAGCATGATCGATGATTTTGAGATAAAAGAGATCGTAGCGACCTTAGATGATTTAGATGAAAAATACCGGCAAGTTATTACCATGCGTTACATTGATCAGTTATCTCCCCCAGAAATTGCAAAAATTCTTGGAATTTCCACCAATGCCGTTTCGGTGAAAATAAATTACGCCATGAAAAAATTAAGAGAAATCATAAAAACAAAATACCATGAATCTTGATCCCATAGAAAAAATATTTAAACCGGCGCAAAAAGTCGGTTTGGAAGAAAAAAGAAAAGATGCCATCCATCAGGAAGTCTTGCGGTTTATGAAAGCGCATCCGTTGACCCAAGAACATATGCAACAGAGAAACTGGTTTGGTTTTATGGTTGCCAATATGAATGGCTTTAAATTACGGATTCCGGCAGTGGCGCTTGCTAGCCTCATGCTGTTTCTGTCAGTTGGGGGTATTGCTAGCGTGAAGGCTTCTTTTGCGCTTCCTGGTGATGTTCTTTACCCGATGAAGGTGGGTTTTAATGAAAAGATAGAAGAGGTATTAGCTTTTTCTGATACCGCCAAGTTAAACCTGAATATTCGACTGGCCGAACTTAGGCTGCAGGAAGCGGAAAAACTTACGATCCAGGGAAGGTTTAATGGTAGCCAAGAAACCCAGCTTAATAGTGATTTTCAAGATCGTGTCCGAAAAGTTTCCCTGTATGCAAATCAATTGCACGGAGTAGAAGATGAAAAAAAATTGGAAGTCGCATCAGTTAATTTTGAAGCCATGCTTCGGGCTCATGGCATTATCATTGATGGCCTGCATAAAAATACGCCTCACCAAGCTTCAGGCCCTTTGGTTGGCAATATTGAAAGCATAACTTCTCATATATCTATGGGTGGTGCGGTTTCAAATAATATTTCAAAAGATTCAAAGCAAACTTCTAATCAAGACAATGAAAAAAACATCCAAGAAAAAATTTCTGCCGTAGAAAAATCGGTCACGGCCATTAAAAAATTGATAGAAGATAATAAAGCAAAAATCGGTCCCCAAGGGGTTTCCCAATTAGAAGATAATTTGAATTTAGTACAGCAAAACATTGATGAAGGCAGGCGCCATATTCAAACCAATAATGATTACCAATCTTCTGCATCTTCTTTGAGGCGGGCTTCGGTAATTGTCCAAGAATCAAAGTACCTGATAGATGCCAAAAATCGTCTTGGCGTGAATGTTCCTATTAATATTCCAGCGCAACATAATATCGGCACCGATACAAAGGGCAGTCATGATGATCAAGGCAACCAACAAAAGCAAAATCAGGGCCCGGTGGAATTAAACACGAAGGTAGAAGATTCTTTAAAAGTGAATGTACTGCCTTAGGCTTAGATAGCGGTGATAACGATATTTTTGCACCAAAAAATACTATCTTTTTTGCAATTGCAAAAAAGATAGTATTTTTAAATCGCGAAGATTCTTTGTGTTATTAGGCATTAAGCGTGATGCCTTTTCATTTTTTGCATATATTGGGGGGAGATTGCATAGCTGAATGACCGCCTATCATTCATATTAATTTTACGATGCACATAGCCTTTATCCGCCAAGTCTTTCATTAATTTCCGGGTCGTCGTGACGGCAATGCCGACATTTTCGGCAATTTCTTTTGTTCCGATATCTTCTCTCCTGGAAACGGTATCAAGAGCTACTTTTTCAGATAAATTCAAAGGCATCTTTTTTAACCGATACTGATGAATATAATTAGCTATTATGGTTGCGAAACGTTTGGTGCCCGGGTCTTTGATGATATTTTTAACGGTTAGATATTCAAGGTATATCAACAAAGAAATTGACAACAAAAAACCTACGGGACTTATTAAAAAAAGAATGAAGCTGTCTAATATAGTTATCATAATATTTTTATTGCATTGTGTTAATAATATGAAACCACTTTTTTCGACCTCTGTACTAACTAAGACGATCGAACCACTCAATTCTTAGGCAATTCTTAGGCGAAGGTCTTGACATTTTTTTGATAAAGGAATAGGATAGAGAATATACAAAAGAAGTAGCCATTTTGTTCTCTCCTATTACAACATTTCAAAACGCCAGATTAATGACAAGTTTCGGATTTAAATAAAAAAACGAAAGCCTTAACACGGTTAATTTTTAATGCAAACCGATTTTTTGTTTTTATAACAAATATATTTTTAGTGCCCTAATTGCGAAGGGCATTTTGTGTTTTAAATAACTTGAATCTAGAAGCTAGTAGCTTGAAGCTAGAATAGAATACGGAATTTAGAATTCTGAATTCATTTATTCAATTCCAGCTTCCAGCTCCAAGATTCCAGCTTCTCACGCGATGGCTGAAATACTGCAAAAAGTTAGGAATTTTTCAAAGTCCAAACTTGTCTTTCCAACTCCCCATCTCTTGCAGATGCAGCGGGAGACTTGGGATGATTTTACCGAAGTTAGGATTAAAGAACTCTTTTCTGAAATTTCTCCAATTTTAGACCACACGGGCAAAGAATTCGAGCTCTGGTTTTTGGATTATAATTTTGGCAAGCCAAACTACAAAAACGGCTTGGAAGCAAAAAGGAATAATGATTCTTTAGAAGTTCCACTGCGAGTCAAAATTAGGTTGGTCAATAAAAAAACCAAAGAAGTCAAAGAACAAGAAGTCTTTTTGGCTGATTTTCCTTATATGACCGAACGGGGAACCTTTATTGTCAATGGAGTAGAAAGGGTTGTAGTTTCTCAATTAATCAGATCTCCGGGCGCTTTTTTTACTACCAGGCTTTCGCGTGGCCGGAATTTATTTGGAGCAAAAATTATTCCAAACCGAGGGGCCTGGCTGGAATTTGAAACGGAAGAATCCGGATTTATCGGCGTTAAAATCAATCGCAAACGAAAGGTTCCGGCTACTACATTGCTGATGGCACTGGGTTTGGAAAATATAGAAAAAATTGAAAAAGAATTTAAAGATGTAGATACGGGAGAGGTAAAGTATATTAAAGAAACCTTAAAACGTGATACCTGCAAAGATCAAAAAGAAGCCCTGGTAGAAATTTATCGAAGGTTAAGGCCGGGTGATTTGGTAACTCCTGATACCGCCCAAGATTTGATTTTTAACATGTTTTTTAATTTTGATCGTTATGATTTATCGAAAGTGGGACGATGGAAAACTTGGCAACGGCTACCGATTTTAAATAAAAACAAAAAAGACAAAGAAATAGAAAAAGAAGAAAGGACGCTAAAAATAGAAGATTTAATAGAAGTAGTCAAAGAGGTTATCAGATTAAATAATACTCCGGGTGCCAAGCCCGACCAGGTGGATCACTTAGGAAACCGAAGGGTTAGGACATTGTCCGAACTCTTGCAAAACAGATTAAGGGTTGGCTTGATGCGAATGGAAAGAATTATCAAGGATAAAATGTCTACCCTGGATCCAGCTACCCTAACAGCTATTCAGGTTATTAATCCACGGCCTTTGATGGCGGTGGTTAAAGAATTTTTCACGTCTTCGCAGTTTTCCCAGTTTATGGATAACGAAAATCCCTTGGCTGAACTTGAACACAAGCGAAGATTAACTACAACTGGACCCGGAGGATTAACCCGTGAAAGAGCCGGTTTTGAAGTGCGAGACGTGCAACCTAGCCACTATGGCCGAATTTGTCCTATCGAAACCCCCGAAGGTCCTAATGTTGGATTGGTAGGACATCTGGCTTCGTTTGCTAAAATAAATCCGTATGGATTTATTGAAGCCCCTTATTTTAAAGTAAAAAACGGCAGAATAACCGATGAAGTGCATTATCTTTCAGCTCAAGAAGAAGAACGATACGTGATTGTTCCAGCTTCGGTGCCGATTGATGATAAAGGCAAAATTCTTCCTGAAATCCCGCCCAATAAAGTTGAAGCCAGGGTAAAAGGCGAACCTTCGGAAGTTGAAATTTCTAAGGTAGATTATTCCGATGTTTCCAGCAAGCAATTTATTTCTGCTGCCGCTTCATTGATTCCATTTTTACAAAATGATGATGCTTCGCGTGCCTTGATGGGTTCTAACATGCAACGGCAAGCTGTGCCTTTGGTAAGGCCCGAAGCACCTTTGGTTGGAACGGGAGTTGAACGGAATGTAGCCCGCGATTCAGGACAGGTGATTTTGGCTCGCGCTGATGGCGTGGTCACAGAAGTGGATGCTCAAAAAATTGCCGTAGAATATATGATTGGCGGCAAGAAAGTTGATGAAGAATATGAATTGCAGACGTTTGTCAAAACCAACCAGTATTCTTGTTTCCACCAAAAACCGATTGTCAAAAAGGGTGAAAAAATTAAAAAAGGAGATGTCCTGGCCGATGGAGCTTCTATTAACCAGGGCAGGCTGGCGCTTGGCCGGAATATTTTAATGTGCATTATGCCGCTTCGCGGAGGCGGTTTTGAAGACTCAATTACCATTTCAGAAAAACTGGTGAAAGAATTTGAATTTACTTCTATTCACATTGAAGATTTTACCTGCGATGTCAGAGAAACAAAATTGGGGCCGGAAGTTACGACTTCAGATATTCCAAACGTCGGAGAAGAAAAATTAAAAGATTTGGACGAAGAAGGGGTGATTAGAGTAGGAGCTTCGGTGGGCCCAAATGACATTTTAGTTGGTAAGATTTCGCCAAAAGGGGAAGCCGAACTGACTCCAGAAGAACGATTACTAAGGGCGATTTTTGGAGATAAAGCCAAGGATGTTAAAGACACATCGCTTAAATTAGAGCATGGAAAACACGGAAAAGTCACCAATGTTAAAATATTCTCGCGCGATTTGGGGCATAAATTAGAACCCGGCGTTATTAAAAAAATCCAGGTAGAAATTTCTGAATTGCGCCACGTAAAAGTGGGAGATAAATTAGTTGGGCGCCACGGAAATAAAGGAGTGGTTTCAAAAATTTTAAAAGAAGATGAAATGCCATTTTTGGCCGATGGAACTCCGATTGACTTGATTATTTCACCATTGTCAGTGCCAAGCCGAATGAACCTTGGGCAGGTGCTCGAAACCCACTTGGGCTGGGCCGCTAAAAAATTAAATTATTTGGCCATTTCCCCTTCATTATTGGGAGCTAATAAAGAAGATATTAAAAAAGAATTGAAAGAAGCGGGACTTCCCGAATCAGGCCAGGCTACGCTGTATGACGGAAAAACCGGTTCGCCCTTTCCAAAGCCGATTACCGTTGGATACATGTATATTATGAAGTTGATCCACATGGTGGATGATAAAGTGCATGCAAGATCCATTGGGCCTTATTCGCTAATTACCCAGCAGCCTTTGGGAGGAAAAGCCCAATTTGGAGGTCAGAGATTTGGAGAAATGGAAGTGTGGGCGCTGGAAGGTTATGGCGCTGCTTACACGTTGCAGGAAATGTTGACGATTAAATCCGACGACGTGGTGGGAAGAGCGACAACCTATGAAAGCATTTTGAAGGGCGAACCGATTAAAAACCCCAACATTCCAGCTTCATTTAACTTGCTGGTGGCTGAATTAAAATCTTTGGGCATGGCGGTGGAAGTAAAGGAAAAAATCCGCGAAATTAAAACTGACAAAAAATAATGGATAAAAAAGTTTTAATCATCATTATTCTTGCAATTGTTGTTATCGCTTTAGCGGGAGTAGTTTTGCTTGTGCCAAAGTTTCAAGCTCCGGTGACCAGTGTTCAACCAAATTTAAATCTTCAAAACTCAGATATGATAATTGGTAAATATTTTGAACCTCATGGAGCAGAGCATTATATTATTCTTAATGCAGATGGCACTTTTATTCATAATAGAATTAATCAATCGGATGGAACCGCTAAACTTGTCTCGGGTAAATTTTTTATCTCAGGTTCTCAAGTAAAATTTATCTATGATGATAATTATCCTGAGTTAGATTTACAAATTAGTAAGCAGGATATTCAGGGAGTAGTTGGTGATATTGAATACTTCTTTGTAAAAGACACACTACCTTTAAATTCACAAAATAAATAATAACTAATTAATACAAACCCATGCGAGTAGTAGACTTAGAATCAATTCGAATCAAAATCGCTTCTCCTGAAGAGATTTTGTCATGGTCGCACGGTGAAGTGGTAACTCCTGAAACCATTAACTACCGAACCCAAAAGCCTGAAAAGGACGGTCTTTTTGATGAGCGGATTTTCGGGCCGGATAAAGACTATGAATGCGCCTGCGGAAAGTATAAAAGAATCAGGTATAAAGGTGTCGTGTGCGACCGCTGCGGGGTTGAGGTAACTAAGTCTAGTGTACGGCGCGAGAGAATGGGCCATATTAAGCTGGCCACTCCGGTTTCGCATATTTGGTTTTTGCGAGGCGTGCCAAGCCGCATGGGGCTCGTATTAAATAAATCCAGCCAGCAACTTGAAAAAGTTATTTATTTTTCAAGCTATATTATTACCAAAGTTAACGATGCCGCCCGCCAAACTATTTTAGACCAAATAGAACAAGAATTTAAAACCAAGGTTAAGAAAGAAACAACTGATACCGCCAAAAACGAACTAAAAACGGCCCGCGAAAAAGTTAAAGAAGAAGTGCTTTCAATTAAGCCTTTGATGATTTTGTCGGAAGTTGCTTACAACGAACTGTCGCTTAAATACGGTGAAATGTTTGAAGCCGGCACGGGCGCTGAAGTTATCCGGGATTTGTTTGCCAAAGTGGATTTGCAAATTACCACTGATGAATTGCAAAAAGAAGCCGAGGAAGCGCCGCCGATTACCAAAAAGAAAATTTTGAGGAGATTGAAAATGTTCCAGGGAATGTTGCGAGCCAAAGTAAGGCCGGAATGGATGTTTGTAAATATTCTGCCGATTTTACCGCCGGATTTGCGGCCGATGGTTCAGCTTGACGGAGGAAGGTATGCATCTAGCGACTTAAATGATTTGTACCGGCGTGTTATCAACCGAAATAACCGATTAAAGTATTTGCAGGAAATTTCAGCTCCTTCGGTTATTGTCAGAAACGAAAAAAGAATGTTGCAGGAAGCCGTAGACGCATTGATAGATAACGAAATGAGAAAAGGAGTTACGACCACGGCCACCACCGGAGGAAAAAGATTGCTAAAATCGTTGGCCGCCATTTTGGCTGGAAAACAAGGAAGATTCAGGCAGAATTTATTGGGAAAGCGGGTGGATTATTCGGGTAGATCAGTGATTACTGTAGGAACCGAGCTTCATTTTTCGCAGTGCGGTTTGCCAAAAAATTTAGCCCTAGAAATATTTAAACCCTTTGTGATTAAAAGAATTTTAGACAAAGAATTGGCTTATAATATTCGGGGAGCGGCCAGGTTAATTGACGAAAAAATCCCGGAAGTTTGGGCGATTTTAGAAGAAATCGTAAAAGATAAATTGGTGCTTTTAAACCGAGCCCCGACCTTGCATCGCTTGGGAATCCAGGCCTTTCACCCGGTTTTAACCGAAGGAGATACGATAAAATTGCATCCGTTTGCTTGCGAAGCGTTTAACGCTGACTTTGACGGCGACCAAATGGCCGTGTATTTGCCATTGTCTGAAGAAGCGCAAAAAGAAGCCCGGGAAATTATGCTTTCGAGCCTTAACCTTTTGAGGTCTTCTTCTGGTATGCCAGCCATCGGCCCGTACCGAGACATTGCCCTTGGTTGTTATTTCTTGTCCCGGTTAGTTGAACCCAAGAATGAAAAAGACGTGCCATGGTATTCAAGCGATTCAGAAGCCATCACCGCCCATGAATTCGGATATTTAGATTTAAATACCAAAATTAAAGTTCCAAATCCAAAATCTGATGCGCATGAAATCATCGAAACTTCAGTTGGCCGGCTCATTTTAAACGCCAGCTTGCCAAAAGATTATCCGTATGTCAGCAAATTGATAGATAATAAATCTTTAAAAGTGATGATCCGCGATATCATTGAAAAATACCATGGCGAAGTTGCCATCGATACCTTGGATAAAATTAAAACCATGGGGTTTGAGTATTGCACCTTGTCGGGAATTAGTTGGGGCATGGATGACTTGATTGTTCCAAAAGAGAAAAAACAGTTGATTTTGGATTCAGAAAAAGAGGTAGAAAGAATTGACAGCCACTATGAAAAAGGGCTGTTGTCGCACGAAGAAAAGACTTCCCAGAAAATTTTAATCTGGCAGTCGGTTAAATCAAAATTGGAAGGATTGTTAAAAACCACCCTGCCAGAAGATGGGCCGGTATTATCTATTATTAATGCCGGGGCGCGAGGAACGTGGGCACAATTAGTCCAAATGGCCGGTATGAAGGGGCTGGTAAATAACCCTTCAGGAGACATTATTGAATTGCCGGTGAAAGCTTCTTTTACCGAAGGATTTAATGTGCTGGAATACTTCATTTCTACCCACGGAGCCAGAAAAGGAACCGCTGATACGGCTTTGAGAACTTCGTCTGCCGGATACTTAACCCGCCGATTGGTTGATGTCGCCCACGATGTGATTGTTTCAGAAGAAGATTGCGGTGACAAAAAGGGAATTACGGTTTTTAGAAAAGATGCCGACAGCATAGAACAGAATTTTGTCTATAAACTGGTGGGAAGATTTTCGGTTGAAGACGTGGTTTCAAAACAGGATAACCCAGTCTCCGCCAAGGCTACGGCGGGCAAAGAAAAAAATATTATTGTCAAGAAAGGCGAAACCATCGATTGGCACCAGGCCGCCCAAATAGTTAAAGAAGAAATTGAAAAAGTGGCGGTGAGATCCCCCTTGGCCTGCAAGAGCATCCGGGGGGTCTGCCAAAAATGCTATGGTTGGGATTTGGGCCGAAACCAGGTCATAAAACTTGGAGAAGCCGTGGGAGTCGTAGCCGCCCAGGCCATTGGAGAACCGGGAACCCAGCTTACTTTAAGAACCCACCACTTGGGAGGAGTGGCCGGAGCCGGCGACATCACTCAAGGTTTGCCGAGAATTGAAGAAATTTTTGAGTCACGGGCTCCTAAGGGAGAAGCCGTTATGTCACTTTCAGAAGGAGAAGTGGTTAAGATTGACGAAGAAAAGAAAATCGTAACCATAAAACCTTATGGAGAAGCCGGTAAAAAGGCTAAGAGCAAAGAGTTAACCGTTGATTACCAGATTCCTCCTAGAATTGCCATGTTGGTAAAAGTGGGGGATGAAGTCAAAGAAAACCAGCCGCTGTGCGGAGGAAATTTGGATTTAAAGAAATTGTATAAAGCATCGGGCTTGGAAGAAACTCAAAAGTATATTTTGCGGGAAGTCCAAAGGATTTATGCTTCTCAGGGAGTTGATATTCATGACAAACACGTTGAAATCATTATTCAAAAGATGTTTTCAAGAATCAGAATTAAAGAAGAGGGAGATTCTTTGTGGGTCAAGGGAGAGATTGTTGAATGGTCGGTGTTTGCTGAAGAAATAGAACGCCTGAAAGATTTGAAAAAAGCCGTGCCAATGGGCGCCCAGATTCTATTGGGAATTTCTGAAGTGGCGCTGGCTTCTGAAAGTTTCTTATCAGCCGCTTCTTTCCAACAGACTTCACGGGTTTTGATTAAAGCTTCGCTTGAAGGCAAGGTGGATTATTTAAGAGGTTTGAAAGAAAATGTGATTATCGGAAAGATTATTCCGGTGGGAACAGGGTTTCATAAAAGCAAATAACGAATGAACCCGAATTGCAAAACGAATCAACACGAATCACGAATAAAAAATTGGCCCGAAAGTCGGGCCATTTTTTACGTATGAAAAAGTAGTATGTTTTTAAAAGCTTTTAAAAACATACTACTTTTTCATTTTTGAAATTTGACTTCCCTTGGCCGCAAGCCCCGGCCTTCAGGCCGGGGATGTTGACATAATTAAAATTTATAATATAATGCACTTGTATCCTCGAGTGTTTCGAGGTAGTTCTTTTCTGAGCCTATAGCGAGACGCTGGCTCACCCTTTTGTAGCGAGATGCTACAAGGAGACCTTATGTCTATGAAGCAGATTGTCCGCGATTTTCCATTTCTGAAGCACTATCTTCATAAGTCCGATCAAGGATCTAGCAGAGCGCGGGTATCGCGCCTCTCACTTGATGCCCTCGGTCTTACGATGGAATTGGGGGAAGAAACCTTTACGGACTATTTTCTACAATTAATAGACGAGGAAGGAGATCATCTTCTGGATGGGCGCCTTTTCGCCGCCGGTGATAATGATAAAACCATCGGTGATGTTCTGGTTTGGAATATTGATAGCGAGGAGTTTGCAGGCAAAATCCACTACATTCTATATGAAACCTTCGAAGATGTCATTCTGGATGAAAGGTCGATTAATAAGTCTTATAGCTTTGTTCTTTTCAAGATGCCTAAAACCATTAGTCTCTGGGATCTCCTGCAAAAGTACCGCAAAAACAAAAAGAATTGTGTCAACCAGTAACGCAATTTTTTCATAGCCGTTAGTAGCTTTAAGCGAACGCGGCCTTTTTTATTACATTTCCCCACTTGAATAATTCCCAAAACAAATGGTACAATTACTGAATTAATATGGCTAAAAGAGATAAACTAGAAAAAGAAAATGAAAACCGCCTTCGCCAAGGCTCCGGCGGTCAAAGGGAAAAAAAGAAAGAATACCTTTTAACTTCGCAGACCAAGCGATGGATTAAGGCTATTTTGATGTTTGTGGCGGCCATTATTGTGGTACTGGGATTTTTGGGCAAGGCAGGGCAGGTGGGCCAGATTTTTACTCGTGTTTCAACCTTTTTAACGGGGGATGCCATTTTTACGCTTCCCTTGTTTTTAGTTTTAGGAGGAGTAATGTTTCTTAAAACCACCAAGAAAAAAGTGAAGGGCTTGTCGCTTTTAATTGCTATCGTGGTTTCTCTGATTGGCATTGCCGGAGTTTTTGGGGCCCACGATCTAACCGCTATGAAAGGTGGCTGGATCGGATTTTTGCTGGCAAAATTATTGGTCGGGTCGTTCGGGCTGTTAGTTGCTAATATCATTTTTGCGGCGGTTATTGTTATCGGATTGTTTATCTTTTTGCAGTTTATTTGGGCCGAATTTAACCGCGAAAAGGAAGAACCGGTTCAAAAAGAGGTGCTTAAAAGTTCGGATGCGCCCAATTTCAGGATAAAAGGAGTTGAACCGGAACGGCCTGAACCGAAATTGCAGCCAAAAGTTTCTTTGTTTAAAAAAGTTGAGAATGATAAGGGAAAAGAAAGGGTTCCGATGATCGTCAATGCTTCCCAGCCCACCCAAAAAGGCAAGTACGCGTTGCCGCCGATTGATTTGCTAAATAAGAATGAAACGGTTCCGACCAGCGGAAACATTAAAGAAAATTCATTGATCATTAAAAAGACGCTAGAAAATTTTGGCATACCGGTGGAAATGGCCGAAGTTAATGTGGGCCCGGCGGTAACCCAGTATGCCTTCAAGCCCGCTGAAGGGGTGAAGCTTTCAAAAATTACTACCCTTTCAAATAACTTGGCGCTAGCCTTGGCGGCCCATCCCATTAGGATTGAAGCGCCGATTCCGGGCAAATCGCTGGTTGGAATTGAGGTGCCAAATAAAATACGGGCCACGGTGGTGCTTCGCAATTTAATTGCCGATCAAAATTATCAAACTGCCGAGTCGCCTTTATATATTGCACTGGGAAAAGATGTTTCGGGTTCTCCTACCTATACTGCCTTGGAAGAACAGCCCCACATGCTGGTAGCCGGAGCGACAGGAACCGGAAAAACCATTTTTTTAAACGCCCTTATTTTAAGCATGCTGTATAAAAGCACGCCAGAGCATTTGCGCCTGATCATGGTGGACCCCAAGCGGGTGGAATTCCAAAATTACAACAATATTCCGCATTTATTATGCCCAGTCATTAATGACGCCCAGAAAACCATTAATGCCCTGCAGTGGCTGGCTAAAGAAATGGAACGTAGATTCGAAGTGTTTTCTGAAATTTCCGCCCGAAATATTAAAAGCTATAATTCAAATAAAGCGGTTATTACCGATGGCAAGGTGTTGCCTTACATTGTGCTGGTGGTTGATGAATTGGCAGATTTGATGGCCGCCAAAGGCAAAGAATTGGAAGCGGGAATTGTAAGATTGGCCCAAATGGCCCGGGCCACGGGGATTCACTTGGTGCTGGCAACGCAGAGGCCTTCGGTTGAAGTTATTACGGGTTTAATTAAGGCTAATATTAGTTCGAGGATAAGTTTCCAGGTAGCTAGCCAGATTGATTCGCGCACGGTTATTGATACTTCGGGAGCTGAAAAATTGTTGGGGCTTGGCGATATGTTATTTTTGTCATCAAAAAGTTCCCGGATTACCCGGGTCCAGGGGCCGTATGTTTCTGAAAAAGAAGTCAAAAAAGTAACCGATTGGCTGGATGAACAAGCCAAGGTGGTGGATGAGCCTCAATCTGCTCTGATTGCCAGCTTAAAAGATACGCTGGAATCCCAGCAAGAAGGCGCGGAAAAAGGCGGCGGAGATGTGTTTTTTGGCGATGATGATCCGCTCTTTGAAGATGTTAAAAGAATCGTGCTTGAAACCAAGAAAGCTTCAGCTTCGTTTTTACAGCGGAGGTTGCGCATTGGCTATTCTCGCGCGGCGCGCTTAATTGACATGCTCGAAGACAAGGGCATTGTGGGTGCGGCCGATGGCGCCAAGCCCCGAGAAGTGTATGGAGACGCGCCCAAAGCGGCATTAGCCGATATTGAAGGCGGAGGACTGGATGAGTCAGAGGAATTGCCTAAGGAAGATGGAGAATGGACGAAAGTTTAACATTTTTGTAAACAAAAATACGCGGATTTGCGCAGATAGCAACGCGGATTTACGCGGATACGACGCCGTCATTGCGAGGCGCGCCGAAGCCCCGATGAATTTATAAAAATAAATTCATACGGGATCCCGTATCAAAATTTAGATCAAATTTTGATCGGGACAATCTAAAATTTTAAACACATGAAAATAGAATTTAATAAGGTAACCTGGTATTCGATAGCACTGGCAATCGTGTTATACGTGGGAACGTTTTTCATCGCTTTTGGTTTGGGGATGTGGTTTGGAATAGTTTTATAGTGATTTGCAAAAATAAATATTATTAATCAAAAAAGTTTATGGGAAAAAAGGAACCAAAAAAGGTGGAGGAAACCAAGCAAGACAAAGCTTTGACTTCGGCTATCAACGAAATCAAAGAACGGTTTGGTGAGGGGTCAATTATGAAGCTTTCGGAAACCAGCAAGGTGAACGTAGATGTGATTCCTACTGGGTCAATTGCTATGGATTTGGCCTTGGGCGTTGGCGGAATGCCGCGGGGTAGAATTATTGAAATTTATGGGGCAGAGTCAAGCGGAAAAACCACGTTGTCGCTGCACATTGTGGCTGAAGCGCAAAAAAAAGGCGGAGTGTGCGCCTATATTGATGCGGAGCATGCCATGGATCCGGATTATGCCAAGCGTCTTGGGGTTAACACCGCTGATCTATTAATTTCACAACCATCTTCGGGCGAGCAAGCTTTGCAGATTGTGGAAACGTTGGTAAAAAGCGAAAATGTGGATGTAGTAGTAGTGGATTCGGTAGCGGCTTTGACTCCCCAACGCGAAATTGAAGGCGAAATTGGCGATCAACATATGGGTTTGCAGGCTAGAATGATGTCCCAAGCGTGTCGAAAGCTTTCCAGTATTGCGGCCAAATCAAACACCATGATTATTTTTATTAACCAAACCAGGATGAAAATCGGTATGGTCTTTGGCAATCCAGAAACCACGCCTGGGGGATTGGCCTTGAAATTTTACGCTTCAGTGAGGATTAATTTATCGCGAACGGCCCAGATAAAATCGGGAGATGAAATTATTGGCAATAGGGTAAAAGCCAAGGTGGTGAAAAACAAAGTGGCGGCGCCGTTTCGGATTGCCGAATTTGATATTTATTACAACGAAGGAATTTCAAAATCCGGGGATGCCTTGCGCGCAGGTTTGTTGTCGGGGGTTATTAAACAAACCGGAAATACGTTTATGTTAAATGGCGAAAAAATGGGCGTTGGCACAGAAACGGCAAAAGCATTTTTAAAAGAACATCCTGAAGCGATAGAAAAAATAAAAGAAGAAGCCATGACCGTGGGCGTAGCGCCGGCGGAAGCGGAAGTTGAAAAATAGTTTATAACTATCAATCAATTCTTATATTATCAATTAACAGTGGCGTTATTGAAAATTGATAATTGAAAATTGAAGATTATAATATATGCCAATAGGAGAAAGAGTGCCAGAATCAGAGCCAGAAAAAAAAGATCAAGAACCTCGAAGGCCGGATGAGTTAAAACTTCGTTCTGCAGGTATGAAGCCAAAGCCATTATCAGAAGAAGAAATTGCGCGCATGGAGGCGGAGGGATTTAAAGATCCCGGCAGAGAGGGGCGGGAAAGAATTGAAAAATAAAAAAATAGCCGCGGCCCGAGGGCCGCGGCTATTTTTTTGTGTCAAAAGTTAATTGGTCGGCGGGACGCTTAGCGTCCCAATTGCCGCGCTTAGCGCGGCGTATACGGCAACATCGCCATTTGACGTGCTCTTTTAATAGCAGTTGAAATTTTTTTTTGGTGATGCGAACACAAACCCGTTTTTTTGCGGGGCTTTATTTTATAAAAACCGGAAATAAACTTAGCTAACAGTTCAATGTCTTTATAATCTACCGAGTCAATATTTTTTTGGCAAAAGTGACAGAACATGATAATTTATGAGCGAAGCGAATAAATTATCACCGAGTACTCAACGCATTGAGTGCTTGGTAAATTCATTGCGCTTGATAATTTCAAAAGGGGATGTCTTTTACATCTATCTCGTCTGACCTTTCTTCGTTGGTAAAGCTCTTTGGATCTTCGCTGGCAAAATTAACCGGGGTATTTTCTTCAATAATCGGGATTTCTTCGCTCTTTACGGTAGTTGCGGCATTTCGTGCCGGGGCTTGGTAGGGTTTTTGGTATTGTCCGCCGGTGCTAGTTCCTCCTTGCATCCTCGGCCCTAATTGCAGGTTTTCAGCAATAATTTCTGTTTTGTATTGTTTGACGCCGGCAGAATTATCCCAATTCCGGGTTTTTATCCTTCCTTCAATAAGAATTAACGATCCTTTATTGACGTATTTTGAAATGGTATCAGCCAACTTGCCAAAAGCTACAATGTTATGGAATTCGGCGTCTTGTTTTTTCTGTCCGGCTTGGTCGGTATAAAATCGGTTAGTGGCTATGGAAAAATTAACCACTTGCTGCCCTGAAGGCATCGCCCTTACTTCAGGATCTTTGGTAACGTTGCCCAATACAAAGGCTTTGTTTAGATTCATAAATGAGATACTAATCTACAAATGTGCATACCAATCATACGAATAAAAACGTATTAGTATCATTGGTATGGAATTAGCATATTAGTATCGCGTTATTCTGAAAGGATTTCGTCCAGCTTTTTATCAATATCTTTTAAGCTAACTTCTGATTCCTCTTTTTTGAATTTTTCTTTATAGACACTGCTGGTTTCAGGCTTTGCTTTCATTCTTGATTCTGCCATCATCGGCCTTCTGGTTCTTCGTTCTTTCATTTGCTTGGCCGGTTTTTTGATGATAAGAAAATGGCGCAAGATATTTTGATTCTTTTCTAATTTTTCTTGCAGGGGCTTGATTTCTTTTTCTTCTCCCTGAAATTCCAAGGTCACAAAAAAACCGGAACTCTGTTTTTTAATAGGGTAAGCCAGGCTTTGAGGAACGGTTTTTTCTGATTTTACAATGACCCCGCCTTTTTCTTGCACAAAAACTTCAACCTCTTTTTTGAGGTTTTCTGCATCATCAGACTTTTGGGCCGAAGATATAATATAGGTTAATTCGTATGGTTTCATAGTGGAGTAGTCACTAATATACAAATACGGTCAAATATACAAATGTTACCAATATACGAATACGGACGAACCGTCGTGATTAGTATATTCGTAAAATTCGTATATTGTCCCAGATTTGTATATTCGTGATTACTCCTTAGATTATAGCAGAATCTTTATAAAAAGCAACCGTTTTTAGGGGCGAATCTCGAAATTCCTCATATAAGGCACGTTTCAGGTTTTTGGTAAAAAAATGGCCAGCCCTTTTGTTAAAAGCTGGCGCTGTCTATTTGGCTGCATAGGCCGAGTGTTTCTAATAAGTTTTGGGGCAGATCTTGCGTATCACATTCGTGGTCGCATCCGGCTTCTCTTAATGCCCTCCGCGTGCCTTGAAATTTATGAAAGGCTATCAGGGGCCCCAGGAAACTGCTTCTCATTCTTTCGACTTCGGGCAGGATTTTTAAAATTTGTATCGGTTCGGGAACCGTAATGGCAATAGCGCAAATTGTTCCATCGTCATCATCAACGAGTTTTGTCTGGGTTTCTTCGATAGAATCTGTAAAGATAATTTCTAGTGCGTCTAGTTGTTTGTGCAAAAAATCTTGGTTTTTTTTGTTAGGCTCAAATATTACTACCTTTGTTCGCAATGGCATGTTTCTGCTCCTTTTTCAAGGTGCGAGGCATGTTTCCAGACCCATTGCCTGGATTAAGCTCATCATAGTATGTTATAGATAGAAGTCAATGTTCTACGGCGCCATGTTCTATTTACTTTTTATTTTTTTATAACTACAATTATTGATATGTTGAATCCATCTATTTTTAAATCTTACGATGTGCGGGGAATTTACCCTTCAGAATTAAATGAAAATGCGGCTTTGGCCGTTGGCCGAGCTTTTATTAAACTTACTGGTGCTAAAAATGTGGTAGTTGGCCATGATGCCCGCCTATCCTCTCCTGCTTTATTTAAGGCTGTGGTGCAGGGTCTTTTGGCCGAAGGCGCTCAAGTGACTAGCATCGGCCAAACTCCCACTGAAGGGATTTATTTTGCGGTGGCTTCATATAACTTCGATGCGGGCATTATGATTACCGCCAGCCACAATCCAAAAGACTATAATGGGTTTAAAATGATGACACGCAAGGGCGAAGATATTGCCTGGGTGCGGGGAAAAGATTTGTTATATTTAGCTAAAGATGAAGCTATTACTGAAAACGATACGCCAATAAAAGAATTGAATATTTGGCCAGACTATCTGTCTTTCGTGTTGAAGTTTTCTGGGAATATAAAACCCTTTACGGTGGCAATTGATGCTTCAAACGGCGTTATGGGAAATGTGATATTAGAGCTTGAAGATAAGTTGCAGATAACGATTTTGCCGTTGAATTTTAAGCCTGATGGTAATTTTCCCAATCACAGCCCGAATCCTTTGGAAGAAGGCGCTTCAAGCCAAATTGCCGATGTTATAATAAAAGAAAAGGCCGATTTCGGATTCATGTTTGATGGCGATGCTGACCGGATATTTTTGGTTGATGAACAAGGTGCGATGGTTTCGGCAGATATTGTATTATTGCTTTTGGCGAAACATTTTTTGGCAAAAAAGCCAGGCACTGGAATTGCTTATAATTTGATTTGTTCGCGGTCAGTGCCAGAGTTTGTGAAAGAGTGGGGGGGTATGCCAGTTCGGACTCAAGTCGGCTTTGTAAATGTGCGCGAAGGATTGATGAAAAATAATGGTGTCATGGGAGGGGAACTATCGGCTCATTACTGTTTTGCCGATTATTTTTACTGTGATTCTGGCATGATTGCTTTTTTGACGTTGCTCCAAATTATTTCTACGGAAAACAAGCCAGTTTCAGAAATAGTAAAAGAGCTGACAATATATGCCAAGCCCCTGCAGCTTACTTTTAAAATAAGTGATCAAGATGCGGTTTTACAAAAAGTAAAAGAAAAATACGCTGATGGAAAGCAAGATTTTTTGGATGGTATTACGGTTGAATACCAAGATTGGTGGTTTAACTTGCGGCCCTCAAACACCGAGCCGTTACTGAAATTAACTATTGAAGCAAACACTCAAGATTTATTGGAACAAAAAAAGCAAGAGTTGAGCGAATGTATTAATTCATGAAAATTCCAACTCAAGTTCCTAAAAACGGATTTTATTACCACTATAAGCATGACCCAAATGGTTTAGTAAATAATTATGCTTATGAAGTGGTCGGCGTCGGTTGTCATACAGAAGATGATTGTCGTCCTGAAGATGCCAACATGGTAGTATATCGGCCTTTGTACGAAGCTTCGGTTTACAAAGCTGGAAAATTGTTTGACCTACGGCCCTTGGAAATGTGGATGGGGGATGTCACAAAAGATGGTAAGACTTTCCCTCGATTTTCAAAAATCACTGATCCAGCGGTCATTAGCCAATTAGAAGAAATCAAGAAAAAAATGTACGAAATTTGACACACTTAGTTAAAAGAATATAATTGGAGTATGATTAACAATAAAGATATAGAAAAATTAAGTGGAGTGTTTGCCACCAAAGATGATGTTCTTGAATTTAAAAATGAGATATTGGAAGGGCAAGATGAAATAATGGAAAAATTGAGTTTACTTTTACAAGAAAAAGAAATTGGAAATGAACAAGGAAAAAGGCAGAAAAAGGTGTTGGAAATTCATAACAACGCTTTAAAAAAGAACAAAGTGTTATCTATTGAAGAGGTGTCAGAGATTGATAAGTTGCAAGTTTTTTAGTATTGATTGTCTTTAAACCACAAAAACAGCCTCATTTGCGAGGCTGTTTTTGTGGTGTTTAACTTAATCCCATTTTTTGTTTTACCTCCTTCATCGTTTCTTGCGCGATGGTTAAAGCGCGACCGGCTCCTTTTCTTAGAATTTCTTGTAAGTAAACTTCGCGCGTTGCCAGTTCTTTTTGTTTTCGGCGGAATGGTTCTAAATATTGCACAGTAACTTCTGCTAGTGATTTTTTAAATTCGCCATAGCCTTTGCCCGTAAATTCTTTTTCTATTTGCTGGGTGGTTTTACCGGTTAATAAACTATATATGGTTAAAAGATTTGAAATCCCTGGTTTTTTGGTAATGTTATATCTTACTTCTTTTCCCGAATCGGTTTCAGCCGACATGATTTTTTTAGTGATATCTTCGGGTGAATCAAATAAGAAAATACAGCTTTTAGGATCGTCCGATTTTGACATTTTCTTTTTGGGATCCGTCAAACTCATGATTTTCCCTCCTTCTTTCAATATTAATGAAGCAGGTTCTTTAAAGGTTATGCCCCCGCCTCCGCCAAGGCTACTGGCGGGCGAAGCAAACTTTTGGTTGAATTTTTTAGCTAAGCTTCTGATTAATTCAACGTGCTGTTCTTGGTCTTTGCCAACAGGCACGGCTTCGCCCTTGTATAATAATACGTCCGCGGCTTGCAGTACAGGATAATCTAATAGCCCGGCATTGATATTTTCCTTAAATTTTTTTGACTTATCTTTGTACTGGGTCATTCGCTGCAATTCACCGATGGGGCAAATCGTATTTAACAGCCAACCCAATTCTGCATGTTCTTTAACCTGTGATTGAACAAAAATAATGGATTTTTCTGGATCTAAGCCGGCGGCAATATAGGCGATAACGGTTTCCTTGATCGCCTGTTGCAGTTTTTCGGGGTCGTAGGGGATGGTTAACGCATGTAAATCAGCAACGAAAAACACGCACTCATTTTTTTCTTGCAAGGGAATCCACTGCTTAATGGCTCCCAAATAATTTCCAATATGAAGTTGGCTGGTTGGCTGAATGCCAGATACTATCCTCATTAATTTCTAATTTCTAATTTCTAATTTCTAAACAAATCGTAATGTTTGAAAATTAGTTAATTAGAAATTTAATAAAAATTTAAAATTGAAAATTAGAAATTTATACCTCTATTACCACTGGCAAAATCATCGGCCTTCTTTCTGTTTTGACAAACAAGAAATCCCCGACTTTATTGCGTATTTCATCTTTTACATAAGACCAATTTTCGGTTTTGCCATGGCCTGCTGATTTCCCTACAATTTCAATCACTTTCTTGCGGGTTTGGGCGAGCAAGTCTTTTGATTCTCGCAAATACACAAATCCGCGGGAAATAATATCGGGTGAGCCTTTGACTTGTCCGGTTTGGCGGTCTATGACGGCTACAATCATAAACATGCCGTCTTGGGCCAGCATTTGGCGGTCGCGCAGAACTATTTCTCCTACATCTCCCACGCCCAGCCCGTCAACAAAGACATAATTGGTTGGCACTTTTTCTTTCAGTATTTCGCCTTTTTGCTGGTCAAAAACAATAATAGATCCGTTATCAGGCACAAACACTTTGTGTTTTAAGATTCCCATTCCATAGGCGATTCGGGCGCATTCTTTTAACATAAAATGGTTGCCATACACTGGAATAAAGTAATCCGGCTTTACTTCGGCTAGCATTTGCTTGATGCCTTCAATGTTAGTATGTCCAGAAGCGTGCACGTTCATAATGTCGTTGTGATAAACGTTGTCAGATAAACGGTAAATATTATCTTTAACGCGCTGGACGGTTCGTTCATTTCCTGGAATGACTGAAGAAGAAAAGATAATCGTGTCTTCTTTTTTAATGGTAATGTATTTGTGGTTTCCGGCAATAATTCTTGGCAGAGCGGCCATTTCTTCGCCTTGGGCCCCGGTGCAAATAATAATTACTTTATTGTCCGGATAATCTGCTATTTTATCTACCGGAATAATAACGCCTTTTGGAATATTTACATATCCTAATTTGGTGGCCAGTTCTATGTTAAGTTTCATGGAAAACCCGTCAAGCGCTACCTTTTTTCCGGCGTGGTTGGCAAATTCCAAAATTTGCTTGATTCTTTCGATTTGGCTGGAAAAGGTGGCAATAATCGTGCGGCCGGGCGCTTGCCCGATGAGTTTATTGATATTGCCGATCATTTCTTGCTCGGTTACTGGAGTCTTGGTGTTAACGGCTCCTAAAGCTTCTAGCATTAAAATGGTCGGGCGTTTAACATTAGCTAAATGATTGTAATGGATGACGTCTCGGCCAATGGGGTCTTTTTCGATGGTCCAATCACCCGGGTGCAAAATGCTGGCTACCGGGGTTTCTAAAATCACTCCGACGGCGTCCATGATAGCGTGGTCAATTTGGAAAAACGACAAGGCAAACGCGCCCAAAGAAACCTTGTCTTTCAAGTCTTTTATATAAAGGGTCTTTAATTTTTTGCTGCTGCCTTTTTCAAAGTCTTCCATCCGGTGTTTGATCATTTCCATGGTTAAAGGTCGGCCGATAACCTGCGGATAGTTTAATTTTTTCAGTAAAATCGGCGCGGCTCCAATGTGGTCTAAGTGGCCGTGGGAAAAGATGACTGCTTTGATATTTTTTTCTTTGCCTTTTAAATATTCCGTATTGGGAATAACATAATCAATTCCCGGCATGTCTTCTTCGGGGAACTGCAGGCCCATATCTAAAACCACAATGTCTTGATTATATTCAAAGACCGTCATGTTGCGACCAACTTCTTCGCATCCTCCCAAGGGAATGATGCGCAGGGTGTTGGGCTTGGCCGGTGTTAATTCTAATTTTGGTTCGCCAAAGCCGGGCGCAGTTTTGCGGGCGGTTTGGCGCGGGTTATAATTTCTTCTTGGTTTTTGCATGATGTTTTTATTTAGGAGTAATCACGAATATACAAATCTAAATTAATATACGAATTTTACGAATATACAAATCGTGGTGTGTGTATTCGTATATTTGTAACATTTGTATATTTGATCGTATTGGTATATTCGTGAATACTCCAGTTTATTTTTTTATCGCTACGTTTTTGAGTTCACGTATGCGAATTTCTTTGAGTTAATTTTTATATTCACTTTGAGTTGAATTTTGTGCCCCCACCAGGAGTCCGCTTCGCTAGAACCTTTACTTTTTACCCCGACCCCCAGCTTTAAAAACCCTGAGACGGGAATTCGGGTCAAGCCCGCAATTCTCGCGTCTTGCCGGTTTTTAATATTTTCCTAAACGGGGTAAAAAGGTTCGCCTTCTGGTGCCCCCACCAGGAGTCGAACCTGGATTTCAAACTTCGGAGGCTTGTGTCCTGTCCATTGAACGATGGGAGCCTTTTGTGCCCGGGACAGGAGTCGAACCTGCAAGCCTTGCGGCGTACGCACCTGAAGCGTATGCGGTTGCCAATTTCGCCACCCGGGCTTTTTTATTTAGTCCTGATAAATTTAACGACATTAAATTTATGCGAGGATCCGCGAAAACTATGTTTTCGGGACTTTTAAAAATTCTAAATCTGTTGGAACTTCTTTTAATGGTTCTTGGAATCTTAATTCAGGAACTTGTTTGTAGTTTGGATTTTTTACCCAGCCTGCTGTGGTGTAGTAGTAGCATGCTCCTTGATTTCTTTCAAAAGGTTCAAAGTTTCCTTTATCACTTTCAGCTACCCAATTGGCAGTTTTTAACTCTTGGTTTGAAGGATTTATAGTGACGTGGCCATATCCGGCTGGAATTACGATTACGTCTCCTTTTTTTCCGTGTGTAACCACAACGTCTTCAATATTATCTTCGTCTCCCTTTTGAGCAAGATAAAATCCTTCTCCTTCTAAAACCATATACACTTCACCATAAAAACCGGCATGAATATGTCCTTTGGTTTTTGCAAATTCATTTGCAAACATTCTAGGATGAATAATAGTGACATCATATCTCAATCCATTTTCTACCTTAATTTTTCGGTACATATCATACAACTCAAAATTTTCAGCAGTTTTAAACCATTCTTGGTCATAAACCACATGTTCCATTTCTTTTAAATAGCGTTTGTCTGGTGTTAATTTTGTTAAGTCTATATTATTTATTTCCATACACGTTTTGTACTAATGTACCAATTGTTAATATTAATAAACCGTTTTGAAGGGTCGGCGATTTTTGTGGTATTTATTCCTTCCACCAATTGCGATGCCCAATACACATAGTCAGGGCTGTATAAAAAGAGGGCAGGGGCATCATTTAAAATAGTGTTTTGTATTTTTTCCAAATCTTGCTTCTTTTTATTTTCGTCTAGTACCTGCCGGGAATCTTTCAATAATTTATCGACATCTTTGTTCTCATATAGGGAAAGGTTAAGGCCCGGATCTTGTTTTTGCGATGAATACCAAAAAGGGTAGAGGTCCGGTTTCATTCCCAAAGTTTCTCCGTAAAGTAGGGCGTCGTAGTCTCTGTTTTTAATAATGGGTTTTAATTCGGTAATGCTTAAGGCTTTAATATCAACGCTGACACCTACCACGGCCCAGTAATCTTTCAGTAAATTTGCAACTTGCAACAATTGGGGCTGATTGATAGTAACTAGGGTAAATTGCAGGAGCTGTGAATTTTGCGTCGGCGCGGCGCATAGTTCATTAAGTTTTTTTCTGGTTCCGGTTCCAGTTTCGCCGGTTGGTTTTTGATCAGGCAAGTATTGCTTTTGGAATTCAGTAACCGCATTTTCAGTGCCCTTGCCATAAGTTCCATTAGTTTCATTTTTTAACAGATCGCCAAAATTGCTATTTGGCAAATGAGCCAAGCACCCTTGAAGCTGGGTTACTTCAGTTCCCTTGCTTCCAATTTTAAGGTAGCTTTTAAATTGGAAGGCCGGTTTTTTGGTGGTTGTTTTTTCTCGCGGGCCCGCTCCACCAACAACCAGCGGGGCTGAACCATTTTCTTTAAATCCCGCTTTGTCTAATAGGGCGTTTGCTTGCTTGGTGTCAAATTTCGGGGCGGTTGGTTTTTCAAACCCATAAAAGTCAGGCAAAATAGGAGAATCAATGGCAGTAATATTATCTCCAGCGTACGTGCTTATTTTTTGCACTAACTCTTCTTTATTGACCGCATCATTCATGGCGTTTCTTATATTTTGATCAAAAAAGAGAGAGGGCTTTTGGTTGTTAAAAAATACGGCAAAGTATCTTGGCAATGAAAAAGAATATACCGAAAACTTTTCATTTTTGGACCAGCCTTGCTTGATTTCTTTTTCTACATCAAGCTGGGTTTTATCAAAAGAAGCTAGGTTAAACCCTTGGATAGACCGGGAATTCGCGGCTTTTACCAAATCTTCTGCCTTTTGGAAAAATTTAAACGTTATTGAGGCAATGAAAGAGGTCTTGTGATAATACTTGCGGTTTGAATCTAATTGTAATGTTTCTATAAAACCGGTATTGGTTTGGTTAAGATTTTTAAAAATAAAAGGGCCCGAACCGATCGGCTGGAGATTATACGATGAAAGAATAAAGTTTTCCGGCGAGATATTTTCCCAAATGTGCTTGGGAAGGATTTTTAAGGTACAGTTTTCAAGAAAAGAATTATAGGGTTGTTTTAGGGTGAAGGTGAAAGATTTGTCAGATATTTTTTCTGTTTCGACATCTATCCAACTAGCTCGAAGAGGGCTTTTATAATCCGAATTTTGTATGGTTTTTATGGTAAATAATACGTCGTCTGAAGTGAGCGGTTTGCCGTCATGCCAGGTGGCATCTTTTAAGGTGAAGGTGTAGGTTTTGCCATCACCAGAAATATCATAACTGTCTGCCAGGTCATTAATGATGTTTCCGTTTTTGTCATAGGTCATCAGGCCTGAAAATATTAGGTCAATTAAGGTTCTGTCAACATCATTGGTTTCTCCATAAATGGGATTGATAAACCTGGGCTGGCCCACAACGCCTTCTGTATAGGTTCCGCCAAAGGCTGGAACGATGGTGGTGCGATTGAGGTAAAACTGTACGGATAAGAAAGCGAGAGAAGCGACCAATAATACGGAAAAAACTAAAAGAGTAATTTTTTCTCCTCTTTTAAGTATTTTAAAAATTTGTTTCCATTGGGAAAAACTGGGAAATTTCAAATTAATTTGGCTACGAAATACGAATATTTACGAATATACGAATTAGCACGACGTTTTTCATTCGTATATTCGTATGCTATTCGTATTTCGTAGCATAACTATATGAGGAGGTTTAGAATTCCTAAAATAATAAAGAGGGCGGATATGGCTATTGTAGCATAGTATATCTTTTTTTGTATTCCGCGGCGTGATGAGTAAAATTCTCCGCCTCCGCTGCCTCCAAAACCGGCGCCCAAAGCAGCTCCTCGTTGCTGAATGGCAATTAGAATAATCAAAATAACCGAAATGGCAACTTGGACAAAAAATAGAATTTGATGAAGGTTCATTTATGATATACGATCCGAATGATCCGAATGTGCATCCGAATTATCCGAATAACGCAACACTACGTATTAGGATCATTTTGATGTAATTTGTAGATTTGGATCGCTATTTATTTTTAAATACGGAATTTTCCAGAACAAGGTTTAAAACCCAAATAATGAGCGTGGTCCACAGCAAAGGATAGAAAAATGGCACGCTTAACTCGCGAAACATATAATCGATAACCCAGACGAGCGCCATGTTGATCACAAAGCCGAAGAGTCCCAGGGTGATGATTCTTAGCTGCAGGGTAATGGTGTTTAAAATCGGTTTTACAAAATAATTAAGCAAACCTAAAATGATTCCAAACAACAAAAAGAGTTGCCACTGG
>JAHFKU010000035.1 GCA_023245195.1 Candidatus Staskawiczbacteria bacterium | reverse complement strand
GATTAACTCACCAGATGACATCAAAGTCATTGCTGAGTCAATCTACTTCTACTGGAACCTTGCCCGACACAAGGGGCAGCCGATCGTTGTTGAAATCTGGGGAGCACGACAAGGTCTTCTCAAGAAAAAACCCGAACTTCTCCCAGTAGAGATACCTTAAGGAGGTGATCCAATCTCGGCCGTAAAGGCCGTATAAACCACAGTCGCTACCTGTGGGACCACGAAGCATTGAAGCTTCGGAAGGGGCCAGGGATGGCCCAATTTATGGGGGGTCAGTGTCCCCACACTGATATAGCCATTTGTCATCAAGGAGGATCATTGACCCCCCTCCTAATCTTATGTTCAAAAGAATCATTTGCTGGTTCGCAGGGCATAGATGGCATACTAGAAAATCTGTGCCATATCATTGGTGGTGTAAAAGATGTTATAAATATAAATAAATATATGTTTACTAAAGAATGTTTTATTAACTTTTATAAAGACTCTCCAGATCCATTAGCCATTGAAAAGTGTTATGATGCAGTTTATAAATCATTGTTAGATATGAATATATTAACAGATTTAACTCTGATAGGTGCTTTAGCAACCATCCGTACAGAAGTAGGTAGAAACTTTAAACCCATTGAAGAATATGCTGATGGATCCGCTTACGAGGGAAAAAAAGATTTAGGAAATTGCTTACCGGGATTTGGAAAGTTATTTAAAGGAAGGGGCTATATTCAACTTACCGGATTTGCTAATTATTATAACTACGGAAAGTCTTTGGGAATTGATTTAGTTTGTCATCCTGAGTTAGCCCTGACTATTGAAAATTCTGCTAAAATACTAGCATTATATTTTCGTAATAGAGGTTGTAATACTGCATGTGATTCTAAAAATTGGACACAAGTAAGAAAACTAGTAAATGGTGGTACGAATGGTTTAGATGTATTTCTAAGGGTCGTAAATGATTACTCAAATAAACTATAAAAGTATGGAAACACCAAGTTTTATGCGTAGTACATTATCATTAGCATTTATTTTTTGTGTAGTTGCTGTTATTGCCATGATTTTTATGAAAATTACTCCAGATGAAAAACTATTAACAGTTATCACAGCTATTGTTTCAGGATATTTGGGTTCAAGAATACCAAGTGCAGATGTAAAAAGTCCAGTAGAAAATAAGTCGGACGAAGTTGGTTGATTAAAATTTTAAATACTACCGGGTAACAAAAACACGGCTACTACTTCTGTAGGAGGATCTTGATTGTTGTTACCGAGGTGTAACATCCTTTCATTGGCAATCAAGATCTGGTTAGCCGGTAGTATTTAAGAAATGGGCTTGACATAAAGTCTGGGTTAAAATATACTTATAATATAATAGTTTAATTTTATGAGTCTTCAGTGCAATAAAAAACTTAATGTGTCCATCCCTGAGTTTTTTGTTGTGCTGAAGACACAAACAAAGAGCCACCCCTTATAAAGGTGGTTTTTTGTCGTAAAAATTTAAAGTAATTGATTATCTCATTAGGAGCTCTGACCACAAGCTGTCAACTTCTATAAAATAATAGGATAGCCAGTCCAGTGATAACGGAAGCTTAAACACCGGGACAACACCCGGGGCTAACGGCAAAGGTATTATTTTATCCATCGTTAAGCGGAACTATAACTTAAATCCTTGATGAAATTCCCTGAGTGGGGTTCAACTAAATGAGCAAGGTCATAAACGATAGAGTTATAGAGCAGTGCTGAAAAAGTACAATCCACTCATATCAATCTTTAATGTCATAATGCAGTCCTGAGTTTACTTGTTTTTTTAAAGAAAGACAGGAAAACGCTTGGCTGAAAAAGTAACATGAAATGTTTAATATGTTTTACAAAAATAGGTTACAATGGAATATGTTATGAATGTAATTTACCACCAGAAGAAAGAAAAAAGATAAGAGAAGAAAGAGAAAGAAAAGCAATACTAAGTTATAAAAAAAGAAAAAAACATGCCAAATAAATTATCAACAATTATAGATTATTATTTTGAGGTGATCGGGGAAGAACCAAGCAATTATACCCGGCACTTAAGGGCCGCTAAAAGTGTATTGGAACTATGTGATGGTGATGTGGATAAATCTATTGAGCTGGTGGATAAAACAAGGGAATGGGTTGAAGGTTTTGGGACCGAATGGACCCTGGATACTTGCATAAAATACTACACAAATGAATGTTTAAAAGCCGGGAAAATTTAAGAGAATTAGTATAGACACTTGACACGGTTTTTGTAATTTGCTATACTGAATATGGAGGGCATAAGTCGGGCCTTCAATAATCGTAAAAAGTGGTAAGACACTTACCAAAGATTACAAGGTCGTAATAGTAATCAAAACAAAAAAATATATGAAAAAAATTATTAAACAAAATTTTATCAGGTTTGCCAAGAAAACATCATGGAGACTATTGGGCAAGATAATTGATATTGTCGTGCTCTTTGGGATCGGATATTCTCTGGGGCTGAAACTGGTGAGATACTAAAAAAATGAAAACAATAAACATTTACTTCACCGAATTGTCTGAAGCCTATTATATGATTTCTTTTGGAAGATATGACCCGAAGAAATTAACCAGGAAACAGAAGATGGCCGTTGATCAGTATGGAAAGAATATTTGGGGATTTCAGATTAACAGAGTTGCCGGGGACTTAGTAAAAAACGGCTTTCATATTATTAGAAAAAAAATTAAAACATTATAAATATGAAAACATACTTTGTTGAGATTTCCTTTTTAGACCCTTATCCAAAGAATAATGATTACCGGGAGAGTGGCAGCAATTTCGCTGCAGCCATTGGGAAAGCATTAAGAAAGTGGAGAGGGGAATATAAAGGAAGAAAAATCAAATCAATTATTATTAAAGCAAAAATGTTATGAATAGAGAAATAAAATTTAGAGCCTGGAAAACACAAGAAAAAATAATGCTTTGGAGGGGATTATTTGATATGAATTGGTATCATACAGAGAAGAATGATGAATTAGGTGCTCACTGTTGGGGTGCAATTAGTGGGGGTCAGAAAAGATTTTTGGAAATAATGCAATTTACTGGCTTAAAAGATAAGAATGGCAAAGAGGTTTACGAGGGAGATATTTTGGAATTTGTTGAGAATGACGAATCCAAAACTCTATTACAAATAGACTATGATAATGATTTATGTGCTTTCGTAGCATACAAAGATAATGGATGGCATTTTAATGATGGTAGATATTATGAGTGGAATAATTGTGAAGTAATTGGCAATATTTACGAGAATAGTGAATTAATTAAATAAAAAACTATGAAAAATCTATTTGAAAAATGGTTAAACAAAAAAGTAACAGTAGTGCTCCATGAATTACAAGTGTCGGTTGTGGTTGTGGATATTAAAGAAGTTTGGGGCCGAGTGAGATTTCTTGTTTCACCGGTGGCCGGAAAGGGTGAAAGCTGGGTTGAGTCTTTTCTAGAATACCAACAATAGGATATACACTTGACAGGGGTCTTTGAAAAGATTAAAATGAGTATAGACAATTAACAAAACGATTATGGGAAAAAGAACACCAACAAAGGAACTGCGTAACAAAAAATTGTTTTTACTCAAAGGAACAATGACATTCAAGGAATTGGCTAAGATGTTTAGGGTGTCAGAAACCCGGGCAAAACAATTATATTATCGTGAGAAAAAAAACAATGAACAAAACAATACGCAAAAAACTGAATAGGTATTATCAATGGGAACATCGCTGGAATATCATCGCTACTTTAATTACAATTCTTGCTGTTGAGGTTATGGTCGGCCTTCATCAGATGGGAATAGTAGTGATGGTTTCAAATTAGTATTAAATGAAAAAAAACAATGGAAAATACAATGGAAAAATATAGGTTTAACAAAGAAAAACACCTTCACGAATTAATGGTGGATGGTGTATGGAAAAAATTAACCGGATGCACCACAGTATTGGGGATCCTGGCAAAGCCAGCTCTGATCCAGTGGGCAGCGGATATGACAGCCGGTAAGTTTGGCTGGACTAAGGCTTATGAGTGGGAAGAGGTTGATGGAAAATTGAAGAAAGTTGAGACTCCAGTGGCTGAAAGATTGCAAGCAGTGGTTGAGCCACTTAATGCTTTAAAGGAAATGAACCAGGAAGACTTCTTGAAGTTTTTAGATGATGCCCGGGTAGCTCATGCTAAAAAGAAAGAGAAGGCTGGGGATTATGGAACAAAAACCCATGATACAGTG
>JAHFKU010000034.1 GCA_023245195.1 Candidatus Staskawiczbacteria bacterium | reverse complement strand
TAGACAAAACTTTGATTGATAGAATAATTGACCTTGTGGAATTGATAGAAGATAAGGGCGATGACGCAAGTATTAGAGATGTATGTAAGTTACAAGCGGAGTGGACAAATGGCTACTAACGTTTGGCAGATTTGCAATGCTTAAAAATTGCGTCTGCCAGTGCGTTGGGATTTTTAAGTATTGCAAATGTGCTGTTATAAGCTGGGCGGTGTTAGAAGTAGAAACTTAATTAATAAAAATAAATAAATAATACAACATGAAAAAGAAGATTTACAACTGGTTATTCAAATTAGCAAAAAAAGTTATCGCAATTAACATTGTGAAACACGGAACTCAATTAACACCACAATACTTAATTGAGCGTGGATGGGTAGAAGAAAACGGCTACTACATTGAACCAAACTTAAAAGACCGTGATAGGATTAGCATATCATTTGAAAGCCATTACTACCGTGTGTGGCATAGCGAGAAACGAACTTTTTTTGCTTTGGAAAGCACCGTTGAATGGTTTGAGTTGTATTATTTATTGGCTCATGGTGATAACGGATGCTATAAGTTAGCAGGGATTTAGCCTTGCTTATAACGGTTTGCGGCTTGGCGAAGTGGCTGAACCGAAAGCTAAATAGAATTACTAAACTTTAAAATTAAAAACGAATGTTGATAGAAGAACCGAATAGCCATTTTGCCAAGCCCGTGTTACAGGCAGTACGGGTTTTAAACCTATACGCTTGTCTTGGTGGTAATCGTTACAAATGGGATGAAGTGGCAAATATTGAGGTTACAGCAGTTGAATATGATGCTGAAATTGCAAAAGCATATCAAGAGCGTTTTCCAAATGATAAAGTAATAGTTGCAGATGCACATCAATATTTACTTGACCATTACAAAGAGTTTGATTTTATCTGGAGTTCGCCACCTTGTCCGAGTCATAGCAAAATTAGAATTACTCAAAGAAGCAGAGAAACATTCACCCCTTTATATCCTGATATGAAATTGTATGAAGAAATTATTTTTTTAGATAATCATTTTGACGGTAAATATTGTGTTGAAAATGTAACGCCTTATTATGAGCCATTAATACCAGCGAAAAAAAGAGGTAGGCATTTATACTGGACTAATTTCAACTTACCGAATGATTTAAAAGAAAGAAAATTAGATGGTATTTTATGCACAATGATTGATGAACACAAGAAACTTGAAGTATTCCACGATTTAAAAATTAACGCAAATTTAGGCGGTTATCGTGATGTTTTGAGAAACCTTGTAGATTATGAAGCAGGAAAAACAATATTTCAAACTGCTTTAGGAATAATTGAAAGGTCAAATATTAAACAAAATTCTCTTTTCGGAGATGGATGGTAGTATTGCCTGTAACGGTTGCGGGTTTATGCAGTTTGCCCTTTCACAAACTTTCAATCATAGCACAAATGTTAATAGGGCAAATTGCATTAAACCCGATGTTACCGGAAGTAGCTTCCATAAAAGCTGATACGAAGAACGAAACCTTTTTTTCTTTTCTTTTTTTAAGGAGGGAAAATTTTTAGAAAATTAAAATATGAAGATATTAAACTTATACGCAGGAATTGGAGGAAACCGCAAACTATGGGAGGATTGCGAAGTAACAGCCGTTGAATATAACGAAGCGATTGCAACCACTTATAGAAAGTTTCATCCAAACGATACAGTAATAGTTGGCGATGCTCACGAATACTTACTAAACCATTATGAGGAGTTTGATTTTATTTGGGCTTCGCCTCCTTGCCCGACACATTCAAAAATATCAATCAACTTTGCAAATGCCGAAGGAGAACGAAGGAGAAAGCCAAAATATCCCGATATGAAACTATACCAAGAGATAATATTTTTGGATGCTTTCTTTAAAGGTTTATGGGTGGTTGAAAATGTAACTCCATACTATGAACCATTGATACCTGCAAAGAAAGTAGGTAGGCATTTGTTTTGGGCAAACTTCAATATTGGAACTGTGCCACACGAAAGTAGCGACAAAATATTGAGAGGCGAACAGAGTGAAAAATATGCAATAAAAGGGTTTGATTTATCGGAGGAGAAAGGATTTAGGAAAGACCAAGTAATAAATAATTGTGTGCTACCTGAAACCGGTTTGTATATTTTGAACTGTGCAAGAGGAATAATGACACGGAAGAACATGGAACAAACCACTTTATTTTAATTTTCTAAAAATGTGCGTTGGCAAAAAAAGAAAAGAAAAAAAGATGATTAACCGATACAGCCCGATACGAAGCACGGCTATTTCCGGTAACGGATTGCGCATAAACTTAGGTTTTTAAAAAAGGGGAAGGAATTGAAACTAAAAATTAATATTATGACAGAAGAACAAATTTTAAAAAAGAACAAAATAATAGACTTATTTGTTGGCAGATTAAAAAGCGAAAAGCCACAATTGATGCCTGACTACTATTACATAAAAAGATGTAAATACCATAGTGAATGGAGTTGGATAATGCCGGTTGTTGAAGAAATTGAAAAGTTAGGACACCGAGTTGAAATAATAGGACTGACTTGTGCAATTTGCGGGTGCGGAGAAGAAAATATTTACATAGACGAACCAGCAATGACAAAAGTAGAAACAGTTGGTAATGCAATTGTGGAATTTATACATTGGTATATTGGACAAACCAGTGCGTAGGCTTTTTAAAAACTTGAGTTTTATGCGCTGTTATAAGCTGGGGCTTAGGCTGTGTGTCTGCTTGTGCGGCACTTGCTTATAACGCCTACGGCTTGGCGAAGTTGCCGAAACGAATGTTTAATTGAAATACGAATGTTGAAATGATAGATAAAAGCTCAATAGGATTACTGAACGGCAATTTTGCCAAACCGATGTTAGCACCAGTACGGGTTCTTAACCTATACGCTTCTTTAGGTGGTAATCGTTACAAGTGGGATGAAGTTGCAAATATTGAGGTTACGGCAGTTGAATTAGACCCCGAAATTGCAAAATTATACCAATTGCGTTATCCAAATGATACAGTAATTGTAGGTGATGCTCATAAATATTTACAAGAAAATTATGAAAGGTTTGATTTTATATGGGCTTCTCCACCTTGTCCAACACATAGTAAATTACAATTAGCTTGGAAGAACATGGAAAGAAGAAACTTTTATATGCCTTACCCAGATTTAAAATTGTATGAAGAAATTATTTTTTTACAACACTATTTTGAAGGGAAATATTGTGTTGAAAATGTGATACCATTTTATGAGCCTTTGATACCAGCAAAAAAAAGAGGCAGACATTTATATTGGACAAACTTTAATTTGCCTAATTCTTTAAACGAAAGAAAATCTCCGAAAGATTTTGCAAAAGGCAATATTGAAAGTTTATCTAAATTTCACGATTACGATTTTAGGCAATACAAAGGAAAGCAAAGATTAGATGTTGTTGCTAAAGATTTGGTTGATTACGAAGCCGGAAAAACAATATTTGCAACTGCAATGGGAATAATATTAAAGTCAAATGTTAAGCAAAATAGTCTATTTGGAAACGAATGGTAGTATTGGTGCTAACGAGCCGAAGCCTTGCGCTGATTGGCTTTTTAGCAAACATAGTACTTGCCAATTTGCGCAAGGGTTATGTTAGTTGGTGCGGTTGCTTGTGGGCTGATTCTGTTTGTTTTTGTTCTTTTTTGAGAAGGGGAGGAATTTTTAACTATACTTATTATCAGGTACTTACATAAAAAGTTATTAACAATCGTAGTTTATATGTAACTTATATGTAATTTAGCCGTATAAAATAACAAAACAACCTAAAACAAAACAACATGAAAACTACAAACATCATCAACATCATCAAAGGTTACGAAAGCCAACTTGCTAATGCAGAAATCAAAAACGAAACCGCAAACATAAAATGGTTGAAAGAGCAGATAAATGAAGGACACAAAATGATAGCGCAATTCGGAACTTACAGCAACTAAAAAAACGGGGGTGTAAAAGCCCCCTATTTTACTATGAGAAAAGAGATACAATTACCTAAAGAAGTTATAGCTGAACTTCAAAAACTTGCGGATGCAGATATGCGCTCAATTAAAAGCTATATGGAAAAAGTTTTGGTTTTACACACACGGGAGCGTGGGACAAAAAAGAACAAAAACAAATAGCAACTAACGTTCAGTAGCTTTGAGCTGTTTCTTCAATAGCGCAAAGGTGATGTTATAAAAGTGCGTATGGAATTTGAGCGTAGGCTCGTTTGGTTTTGTTTAAATTAAAAAAGGGAAGGAATTATTAACTTAAAAATAAAAA
>JAHFKU010000033.1 GCA_023245195.1 Candidatus Staskawiczbacteria bacterium | reverse complement strand
CTCCAAGAACCAATACCACATAATGCCCAGCAATAATCTTGCCGGGCTTTTTTATTATAAAGCACAAATGCTATAATGCTTTAATACTTTAAGTACAAATATGAAAAAACTTTTTGACGTTGTATCCCATTATCAAAGAATCAAAAGATTCTATCTGCGCTATGAAAGATTATTAATGCCAGCTACGTTGGTTATCGGTTTTTTGGTTGATTATCTAACCTTTACTAGCATTCAAATCACCACCACCTTTGCCCTACTGTTAATATACTGGTTAATTGCCGGGGCAACCATTGCCTTTATAAACCTTTACAACCCCGACACCCTCCCGCAAAAATTAAAATATCTTTGGCTGTTTTCACCCTTGATCATCCAATTTACGTTTGGAGCCTTGCTTGGCAGTTCCCTTATTTTTTACTGGCTTTCCAGCGCTTTTTCCGTCAGCTGGCCGATTATATTAGTGGTTGCCCTTTTGATGGTTTTCAATGAAATTTTCCGCCATTATTTTTTAAAGCCGATTGTCCAAATAAGCGTGTATTTTTTCACAACCTTCTCGCTTTTTTCATTAATCCTCCCCTATCTTTTTAATTCGTTTAGTCCCTGGCTCTTCGTGCTGGCTGGCACACTAAGCAGTATTCTTTTTTATAGCTACATCACTATTTTGGCCCGGGCCAAAAACCATATACAGCAGCAAAAAAAGCAATTTCTCGTTTCTATTTTTGCCATACTGCTTGTCATGAATTTTTTCTATTTTAGCAATATTATCCCGCCTATACCCTTGTCATTGAGAGAAGCCGGGCTTTATCATGATTTAAACATATCCGGTGGTTTGTATCACCTGCAAGGCGAAGCTGAAAGTATTTGGGAAAAAATAATCCCCGGCCAAATCTTGCACTTAAAAGCCGGCCAAAAAATGTATGCTTATACCGCTATTTTTGCGCCAAACCGACTGCAAACCAAAATTTTGCACGATTGGCAATATTATGACCCAGAAAAAAAAGAATGGATAAGCCGGCATATATTATCTTTTACTATTTCAGGCGGACGAAAAGCGGGATATAAAGGATATTCTTTTGCATCTGATGTGTTGCCGGGAAAATGGAGGATCTATGTTAAAAATGAGCGAGGGCAAGTCTTGGGCAAGATACAATTTAAAGTTGAAAAAGTTGAGCAAGAAGTTAAGCTTCAAGAAACGGTCAGATAACAATGTACTAAAAAAAATCCCCGAAGGGGATTTTTTAGTGCGTTTCTTTGACGCTATTCTTGAATTAAAACCGTGGCCACATTTTGCAATTGATCACAATCAACCAAAATAGTCTTTGATTTTAAGTAAATATCGGGAAGAACGAAAATCTTAAAACCATAGGGTTTTATGGTAAAGGTAGTGCCAATTTTAACCGTGCGGGCTTTTGGAGACCGGTTGTCAATCATGATACCGGTATTATCTTTGTAGGTTACATTATTAGGAGTTGCCTGACAAGCACTATCAAGCTGGATTCTGCGGTCTGCATATTTTACCAAAGCATTAGCATAAGAAATCGGCGCGGCGCCGATGCCAGTTTGATCACTGGTATCTTGCACTGATTCGGGCTCGGCTCCAGTCTGACTATTATTTTCTGTGGTAACCAAATTAACCGTTTGCTTGTTTTGGAAAAGAAAAAAGATGCTGCCTAAAATAATGACAGCGGCGACGGCCCCGATCCAAATAATAACATTATTTTTTTCCATAATTTTATATTCTAAATTAATATTTTTATTAAACTAATATAACTATTTTTTATTTTATAATAGCATAGAAAGATTAATTTATCATTAACAAATTAATCCTGCTCATTTGGCGCTGAATTTTTTATATTTTTACTTTTAAATGCTATACTCAATTAATAAAAAATTATTTTAAATCACACGACAATGGCAAACGGACAAAATCATCAAAACGGCAATAAAAAAGAAATCAGAAAATTCCTTTTCGTTGGCTGGGAAAGCTTGAGCGGAGACTTAGCTTGGCACATTAAAAAAGAAGGGCACGAAGTAAAAATGTACATTAAAAATGAGGGCATGGAAAAAGACAAAGATGTCTACGATGGATTTTTAGAAAAAATTTCTGATTGGAAAGAGCATGTTACCTGGGCGGATGTTGTAGTGTTTGACGATGTCGGCTTTGGAAAAGAAGCTGATGCTCTGCGCCAACAAGGCAAGGCCGTAGTGGGCGGGAGTGAATATACCGATCGACTGGAAGAAAACCGCGAATTCGGCCAATCAGAAATGAAGCGACTTGGCATGTTGACTCTGCCTTCGTTTGATTTTGATAATTATGACAAAGCGCTCGAATTTATTAAAAATAATCCGGGCCGGTACGTTTACAAACCTTCGGGATTTGTGCCAAGCGATTGGAAAGGGCTTTTGTTTATCGGAAAAGAAGAGGATGGAAATGACTTGTACGAAGTCTTGCAGCAAAATAAAGCCGTCATCAGCAATAAAATAAAACAATTCCAGCTTCAAAAATTCGTATCAGGAGTTGAAGTGGGCATGTCCGCCTTTTTTAATGGCCGGGATTTTATCACTCCCATCCTCATAGCGTTTGAACACAAGCGCCTTTTCCCGGGGGAATTGGGCCCCATGACCGGAGAAATGGGAACATCCATGTTTTGGACAGAACCCAACAAGCTTTTCCGCGAAACAACCGGCAAGATGCTGGAAGATCTGCGCAAATCAGGATATGTCGGATACATAGATATTAATTGCATCGTAAATGGCCGCGGAATTTATCCGCTTGAATTTACCTGCCGATTTGGGTATCCCACGATATCAATCCAACAAGAAGGTGTTATTAGTGAATGGGGAGAATTACTGTACGCCATGGGAAACCACCTACCTTTTGACCTAAAAACAAAACGGGGGTTTCAGATAGGAGTCGTATGCGTCACTCCCCCGTTTCCGTATGATGACCCCAGTGAAATGGAATTATATAAAGATCTTTCTATTTTATTTAAGAAACCAAACCTAGATGGAATCCATATTGGCGACATAAAAGTGATTGATAATATTTGGCGAGTGGCTGGTACTAGCGGATATATTTTGATTGTTACCGGACAAGGAACTACCATGGAAGAAGCGCGTAAACAGGCTTATAGCCGGTTAGATAATATTATTTTACTTAATATGATTTACCGTACCGATATTGGAGCAACGTGGGCAGAAGACAGCGATAAACTACAAACGTGGGGGTATTTGTATTAAATTATTCCAGCAAAAAAACCGAGATTTTTATCTCGGTTTTTTTGCTGGAATATTATATACTTCTCTTAAAAATACCCTAGCCAAACGTAAACGTAAACGCTTTCAATCCCGGATTTTCGATTTCTATATCAAGGGTGTGCCGGCCATAATCGATTCCTTCAATAATATTATAGAGCGCATAATCTTTAATGGTCATCGTTTTTACCAGCACGCCATCTTTAAATATCTTAATTGTTGCCCCGTTATCGGAACTCGCCACCATATAGACATTTTTTGTATTATACAAAAATTTTATTTTTGCACTACTGCTTTTATTTTCCGCAAACTCTTTTTGAAAGTTCCAAACTCCGCCAAGATAAAGCTTATTACTTAAGGTATTACCGGGAATTACCAAAGTTTGGTCTCCTGATACGCTTTTTTGGCCATTACCAAGGTACTCATTTCTTTCCCAGCCAAAATAGGTTTCCGGACTTTGTACCTTAGAGCTATCCATCAAAACGGTGTCTGATGGATTGGTAATATTTGTATCAATTGATTCTGCCACGCCCAACACCAAAGCTCGTTCTTGCAAAGCTTTTTGAATCGCTTTTTCAGATTCGTCATAGTCCCCCTCGCCGATTTTATCGTGGACAATAAAACCGTCGATATCAATAAGGTACTCATGCGGCCAATATCGATTTTGGTAAGCACTCCAGGTAGCATAATTATTGTCTTGGACTACCGGATATAAAATTCCCGCTTTTGCTACAGCTTTTTTCACATTACTGTAATCTTTTTCAAATTCAAATTCCGGAGTATGCATGCCAATAATCACCAAACCCTGGTCTTTATATTTTTTATACCATTCATTTAAATATGGTAGGGTGCGCTGGCAATTAATGCAGGTATACGTCCAAAAATCAACCAAAATAACTTTCTTGCCAATCAAGCTTTTTAGGGTAAATGGATCGGCATTAATAAATTGGCCACCAGGAATTATTTCTACCGCCGGCGAATATCTTTTGGCTTTTTCTTCGATGCTCATGGCATGATTATTGCCAGAAGCTGTTTTGGCAATGGATTGAGAATTACCAGAATTGAGCGTCGCAAACTTGGGCTTTGTTATTTGAACATAAGCAATAATAAAAA
>JAHFKU010000024.1 GCA_023245195.1 Candidatus Staskawiczbacteria bacterium | reverse complement strand
GCTAGAACTTAGAAAAAGCCAACAGGAAATTAAGGATGGCAAAGGCAAAGTTCTACGCTCTTTAAAAGATCTTAGATAGTCTTTTCATGAAAGTAATTTATTCCTCTAATTTTTTAAGAACATATCGTCAATTACCAGGCAATGTTAAAAGTAGGGCCGAAGATAAAGAAATTATTTTTCGTAAAAATCCTTTTGACCAGAGGCTAAAAACCCATAAATTAACGGGTAGTTTTGCTGACTTTTGGGCTTTTTCTGTTGATTATCGCCACAGAATTATTTTTGAGTTTAGAGGCAAGAATATGGCTATATTTCATAAAATAGGAGATCACTCTATTTATTTATAAACCATGACGATACTACAAGCTATTATTTTAGGCATTGTTGAAGGTGTAACCGAATTTTTGCCGATTTCTTCCACGGGTCACTTAATTTTGACCAGTAAATTGCTAGGAATTGCCGATTCGGATTTTTTAAAAAGCTTCGAAATTGTTATCCAGCTTGGAGCTATTTTAGCAGTCGTAGTTTTATACTGGAAAAAGATTTGGGGCAATAAGGATTTGTGGAAAAAAGTATTGGTTGCTTTTTTGCCCACCGCTATTATTGGATTTTTGCTCTATAAGGTTTTAAAACACTATTTGCTTGGAAATGTTAGCTTAGTCTTGTGGTCATTATTTTTAGGCGGAATTATTTTAATTGGGTTTGAAATGTGGCTTGCGCGCCGCGGCGCGCAAGCCACGCAAGATTTGACCTATAAAAAATCTTTTTTAACCGGAGTCTGGCAGGCGCTGGCCATTATTCCTGGAATTTCACGTTCTGGAGCTACTATTATCGGGGGATTGGCTATAGGAATTTCGCGCGAAGCCATTGTTGAATTTTCTTTTTTGCTCGCCATTCCCACGATGGCCGCCGCCACTGGCTATGATTTATTGAAAAGCGCGGGAAATTTTTCTTTTGATCAATGGCACTTGCTAGCGTTAGGATTTCTTATTTCATTTATTGTTGCTCTCTTGGCAATTAAATGGTTTATCGGGTATATTAAAAATCATTCGTTTATTTCGTTTGGAGTGTATAGAATTGTCATTGCCTTACTATTTTGGCTAATTCTCATAAAATAGAGCGTAACTAGGAGGGGGCGCATAACGGCTATTACAACAAGTAGCTTGTCCCGATGCCGATAGAAATCGGCATACGGGATCCCGTATCATTTATTTTTAGTGCGGAGGGGTCGTATAGCGGCTATTACAACAGCTTGGAAAGCTGTGCCCCGCAAGGGGTTCATGGGTTCGAGTCCCATCCCCTCCGCACTAAAAATAAATTATCGGGAGAAAGGCGTGACCCGAAAGGGTTAAGTGGGTTCGACTCCCACCCCCTCCGCAAAATTTTCCTAGAAAATTTTCCTGTTTGGGAGTCGAACCCGAGGGGTGGGTCGGAGGGGAAACTTGGTGTCCCCTCCGTGTAGGAAATTATTCAAAACCGAGGGTTTTGAAGGAGCGAGCTTTGCGAGCGACGGGTTCTAGTGAAGCGGACTCCCACCCCCTCCGCAAGGCACAATTCTGCGCCTTGCTTTGCCACGAATGTGGTGAATGCAATAGAATTGTGACGCAGGCAGGTATAGAATTGTACCTGCCCAAAATTATGAAATCTAAAAAGGGTAAATTAACAATCTGTAGTCGTGGTCACAAGTTTTATAAAAGCAATGAAACGCCTGTCTGTCCTTTTTGTTGGCCCGGGCGTTATAAAAAACCAAAAAAAGCGTAGATGAAAATCATGTCTTGGAACGTAAATGGTATAAGAGCCGTACATAAAAAGGGGCTTTTTGTGCCTTTCATTAATAAATATCAACCCGATGTTTTGTGTCTCCAAGAAACGAAGGCCTTTCAAAGCCAGCACGAAGTAGATTTGCCCGATTACCAAGAATATTGGAATTCAGCTACGCGCCCTGGTTACAGCGGAACGGCTATTTTTAGTAAAACTAAACCATTGTCATTAGCTTTGGATATTCCAGCCAGTATTGCGAAAAAATATAAGTTATTAGATAACCATGGAAATTCTAATACTGAGGGACGAGTGATTGCGGCGGAATTTAAAAAGTGTTATGTGGTTTCGGTATATACTCCTAATTCCAAAGATGATTTATCTCGCATTCCATTACGCCACAAACAGTGGGATCCAGCTTTTTTGGCTTACATGAAAGAATTAGAAAAGAAAAAACCTGTAATATTTTGCGGAGATTTGAATGTGGCTCATACTCCTGATGATTTGGCTAATCCAAAACCGAATGTTGGCAAGAAGGGTTTTACCGTTGAAGAACGAAGCGGAATTGATAATATTATTAGCGCGGGATTCATAGACACCTTTAGAATATTTACTCAAGGCAACGGGCACTACACCTGGTGGACTCATTTTGCCAATGCCCGGGCAAGGAATGTTGGCTGGCGCATAGATTACATTTTTGCCAGTAAAGAATTAAAATCAAAAATCAAAAAAGCTCTGATTCATGCGGATGTTTTCGGATCAGATCATTGCCCAGTGGAGGTAGAAATAGCTATATAAAAAATGCCCTAGCGATGTCGCTAGAGCCTTTAGGGAAGTTATTCCCATTCAATGCTGATGGATTTGAGGAGTTTTTGGAGAGCTTCCACTCCCTTTTTTCCGAAATTCTTGATGCGCAAAAGATCTTTGCCTGAGAATTTCAGAATATCCGCAATCGTACGGAATTCGTGAACTTCTTGGCTATCATGGTTCCACGAATAATCCAAATCAATCTTGCCCCTGCCAAGCCGGCTTCGCAGAATCGCTTGCATGTGTTCATTAATTCCCAAAGAATCGCAACGCTTTTTGTTGAGCAACTCCTTGATGTTCAACAAAAGAGCATCTTGCTTTTCTGTCGAGATGGCCGTGGGGATTTTCGCGATGGTGATGGAGAAGTGAATTTGTTCACCAGGTCCGAGAATTTTCTCCCTAGTTGCCCAATTCTCGAGTTGCTTCTGGATTTCCACAGTTTTTGCCGACAGAAGAGAACTACGATCTTGCATGGGAACTCCTTACGAGGGGTCGAAAGTGTATAAATTTATTATCTGAACACTATATTATTTTTATATAAATGTCAATGGTAAAAAACAAAAAAACCTGTGAATGGCCGGGGAGTGACGCCTTGATGATTAAATACCATGATACCGAATGGGGTGTGCCGGTTTTTGATGATAACAAGATATTTGAATTCTTAGTGTTAGAAAGCGCCCAAGCGGGACTTTCTTGGCGGACGATTTTGCATAAGCGCCAAGGGTATAAAAAGTTATTCTCAAATTTTAATCCGCAAAAAATTACTAAGTTCACCAAAAAAGACATCACCCGGATTATTAAGAATCCAGCGATTATCAGAAATCGGCTTAAAATTGAAGCAACAATAAATAATGCCCAAAAATTTATTGAAGTGCAAAAAGAATTCGGCAGTTTTTCAAAGTATATGTGGCAATTTGTTGATGGAAAACCGATTGATGGAAAAAGAAAAACTATGAAAGATATCCCGGCAATTACCAAAGAAGCCGAAGCATTTGCTAAAGATTTAAAAAAGAGAGGATTTAAATTCATGGGGCCAACCGTGGTGTATGCCCACATGCAGGCGGTTGGGATGGCAAATGATCACTTGGTCAATTGCTTCAGGTACGTAGGTATTGACACAGAATTTTAATTTAGTTAAGATGCTTACATAGTTTATCCTACATAAGTATCTTTTTTAATGCAAAAAAATAGAAAAAAATTAATAGAAGAAATTGCCGCGGATTTTCATGCCATCAAAAATAAAATGCATGGAAAAATGATGCAACATTACCAGCAAGACATTACCTATGCCCAGCAGTTTGCGTTGTTTATTATTTCACAATATAAAGATGCGGGCATCAAAGAAATTTCAAAAATGCTCTGCACTACTTCAAGCGCCGCTACGCAGCTGGTTGGCGAATTGGTGAGACAGGGTTTTGTGACTAGAAAAGTGAATGTAAAAGATAGACGGGCGTTGGATTTAGCTATTTCTAAAAAAGGACAAAAGCAGGTGCAAAAAGCCAAAAAACGGCAATTAGAAATGATGTCAAAAATGTTTTCTAGTTTAAGCGAAAAAGAGTTAAAGAGCTTTATAACCTTAAATAAAAAAATTATAAATAATATTTAACATGAATATAAAATCATTTTTTACCAAAAAGAGAGCAATATATGGAGCGGTGATCCTGGTTATTTTGTTGGGCGGGTATTTCTTATTCTTTAATAAAAAAACCAAGCAAGAAACCTTGGTGGCGCACGCCGGAGATTTTTTGCAGCAAATTTCTGTATCGGGAAAAGTGGTTGCGACAGAAAATTTAGATTTATCTTTTGAACAAGCTGGAATTATAAGTAGGGTGTATGCGAACGTGGGAAATACGGTGTCCACAGGTGCGTTATTGGTAAGCCAAGATATCGCCCAACTTGCAAGCCAGTTGGCCGAAATGCAGGCCGGGATTGATCTGCAAAAAGCAAAGCTGGCCCAGCTATTGGCCGGGGCTTCTCCTGAAGATATTAAAATAAAATCAGACGCGGTTTTAGCAGCCAAGCAAGATGTAAAAGATGCCTATGATAGCGCCCTGGCAACATTAAATAGCTCTTATAATGCCATTTATAATGCTTATACCGTAGCTCTTTACATGAAAAGAACTTATTTTACTTCAACTGACCAGCAGAGCATTAAGGTGCAAAATTCTTTAGCTGAAATTTCAAATAACTTACAAGACGCCAGAAAATTTTTGGATAATGCCAGTGCCGGCCAAAGTGCCATTGATACGGCTATTACTACTATTTACACCGATGTAACTACTACCTATGCCGATTTAAAAATTATCAGGGATCAATGCGACCAGGATATTTATTACACGTCGGTTTCGGCTGCCGATAAGACTTCTTTGGATACCCAAAAAACCAACATCAATACTGCCTTAACTAATACTGCTTCTTCAAAGCAAAATATCACTTCTTATAAAACGGCTCTTCAGTTGGCGCAAAATCAATTGGATGCGCTGCAGGCTCCAAGTCGCCCAACGGATATCGCCGTGTTTGAAGCACAGATAAAGCAAGCCGAAGCCAGCACTCAAAATGTAATCAGCCAAATCAGAAAGCGGCAGATTTTTTCACCGATTAATGGAATAATCACTCAAGTTAATGCCAAGATTGGCAGCATCTTTTCTTCCGGCCAAATTGCGGTTTCACTGATTAGCGCCGGAAAATTCCAGATTGAAAGCTATGTGCCCGAAATTTATATTTCTTTCATTAAAATTGGCGATGATGCCGAGGCAACTTTAGATTCTTATGGACCAGACAAAGTATTTAAGGCAAAAGTTATTTCTATTGACCCTTCACAAACTCAAAAAGATGGAGTATCTACTTATAAAATAAAATTGGAACTGGAAGACGCAGCAGAGCAACTGAGAGATGGCATGACGGCTAATGTTATTATTACTACCGCTAAAAAAAGCAATACCATTTCAATACCCCAGGGAATTGTGACAAGCAAGAATGGGAAAAAATTTGTTAAGGTAAAGAATGGAGATTCAGTTATTGACAAAGAAATTATTATTGGAGATGTTTCTTCTTCCGGCCAAGTGGAAGTGTTGTCTGGCATAGGCGAAGGCGATGAGGTGATTGTGAAGTAGATATAACGTAGATATAGGTGGATATAGAATTGATATACAATTGTGTTTCGCGCGCTACGCACGCTTATATCTATTTTATTTCATTTGCCAGGGGCGAATATATATCAATGAAATTATGTTTCTATTAAATCTAAAAATTGGATTCTTTTTGGCCTTGCGGCAAATTCGCCGGGCCAATGTTTGGACCACAGGTCTGATTGTGTTTGTGATGGTTTTAACATTTTTGAATTTGGTCGTGGTCAGTGGAATTTTGGTGGGCTTAATAGAAGGTTCTATTGCCGCTTATCATGCCCAGTATACCGGAGATGTTATTATTTCCAATTTAAACAATAAAAAATATATTGAGGGTAGCCCCAATATTATCACTATTTTAAAAAATATGGATGATGTCAAATCCTTTACCCCTCGGTTTTCTACGGGTGTCATTGCCGAAGCAAATTATCAAACTAAAAAAGACACCGACAAAGCCAATACCGCTTCGGCTCAATTAATCGGCATTAACCCGTTGGCCGAAGACGAAGTCACCGGATTATCAAACCACATGTTGGAAGGGTCGTATTTAACCCCCAATGATTATGATAAAATATTAATCGGATATTTTTTACTAAAGCAGTACGTTACTATTGATAGCCCGGATTTTAGCGCCCTGGAACATGTTTATGTGGGCAGTAAAATCAGGCTTACGATTAATGGCGTTACCCGCGAAGTGACCGTTAAAGGAATTTTAAAAAGCAAGGTAGATACCATCCGCCGGGGATTATTTATGGTTGACTCGGAAGCCAGAGAACTGATGGGCCGGCAAGACAATAATGTTTCAGAAATTGCCATTAATTTAAAAGATGGCGTTGATCCGATTACTTTTAAGCAAAAATTATTATTGGCAGGTGTTGATAAATCGGCTAAAGTCCAAACTTATGCTGATGCCCAGCCGCAATTTTTAAAAGACATTGTAAATACCTTTGCTACCTTGGGAAATTTTTTAAGCTCGATTGGCCTGGTCGTTTCTTCTATTACGATTTTCATTGTTATTTTTATTAATGCCTTAACTCGCCGGAAATTTATTGGTATTTTAAAGGGAATTGGCATTAATGGAAAAGCTATTGAAATTTCGTATATTTTCCAGTCTATTTTTTATGCTTTTTTAGGGTCGGCCATCGGATTAGTTTTAGTGTATTTAGTATTGGTTCCGCTGTTTCGCGCCCATCCCATAGATTTTCCTTTTTCAGACGGAATTTTGGTAGCGCCTTTGGCAGGGACATTGGTTCGTATGTGGCTCCTCATTGTTTCCACCATTATTGCCGGATATATCCCTTCGCGGATGATTGTAAGGAAAAATACGTTGGATTCGATACTAGGACGGAATTAATTCAAAATTTAAAGATCAAAAATCAAAATGACAATTCAAAATTAAAAATGGACGGAACGTAGAATTTTAGATTTTACACTGTCATTTTCCATTTTGATATTTGCAGTTTGCATTTAGCGAAGCAAATATGATTCAGGTAAAAAACCTCGTAAAATCATTTAAAGACGGCCAAACTGAAACTAAGGTGCTTAAAGGCATTGATTTTCAAGCACAGCAAGGTGAATTTATTGCCATCATGGGTAGGTCTGGCGCCGGCAAAAGCACTTTTTTATACCAAATGAGCCTTTTGGATTTTCCGACGTCGGGCGAAATTATTATTGATGGCGAGCATAGTCACAACATGACTTCGGAACAAAAAACCAATTTCCGGCTTACCAAGTGCGGGTATGTGTTCCAAGATTACGCTCTTTTGCCAGAATTAACCACTATTGAAAATGTGGTCTTGCCGCTTTTAATGCAAAATATTAATAAAAAAGATGCTTATCAAAAAGCAAAAGAAGCTTTGGTGCGAATAAAACTCGGCCATCGGCTAAAAAATTTGCCCAGCCAATTGAGCGGCGGAGAACAACAGCGTGTCAGTATTGCCCGGGCCATTGCCAACCACCCTAAAATATTATTTGCCGATGAACCGACCGCCAATTTAGACAACGAATCTTCGCAAGCCGTTATGGATTTTTTCCTGCAACTGCACAAAGAAGGCCAAACCATTATTATGGTTACTCACGAAGAACAATACGCAAAACTCGCCCAGAAAATTGTTAAAATAGATGATGGTAAAATTATTTCTCAGATTCAGAATTAACAAATACCTAGGGAAAAGTAAGTTTCAGGTCTTTTCTCAAAATTTGGGCTGCAAATTTGCTATAATTACTCAGCGGATGCCTTGCATAAGCTTCGTAATTCTATCAAATTTTCGCCCTCAAATTTTGAGAAAATCCTCTGAAAGTATTTGTTAATTCTGAATCTCTTACCAAAAATTAATAATGCCCTCATTAAAGTGGTGATACTATCATTTTCGCAATTGCAAAAATGATGGTATTGTGAGAGTGTATGAATATGATATTTAAAATATTAATATTAGTTTTAGGTGTTATGTTGTTAGCTGGGATTTTTCGTACTTGGCAAATCCAGGCAAGCCCCAGTCAGGAAATATTCTTAAAAGGTTTGGTGCCCAGTCCAAAACTAGATGGTTTGTATCGGGGAATTTTTGTTGGACACAATACTTCTTGGAAGGGCAAAAAATTAAACGCGGCAGAATCCAATGGCATTAATATATTTGCCGGGCACAATACTGCGCCCGGTTCCAATGGCCAAGTTGAGAAATATCCATTTAAGACCTACGTTGGCAAAGGATTACTAGATAAAAACTTAGATGTGCTAAAAATAGATTATAACGTTTCGGGCAATCCTTGGTGGCTGAAATTTATTGTAGATGAAGTGGTGCAAACGGCGCCCGGCGAATATTTGGGTAAAATGCAGCTTAATATTATCCCCGGGATTCCATTTGGGGTATTATACTTTGAATTAAAAAAGTAGTGTTATGGCAGTTATTTTAACAAAAACTGACTACATTCTTTGGCGCGAGTGCAAAAAAAATATTTGGTATAAATTCCATAAACCCGAAATTTATAACACCCAAGAACTTTCAGAATTTGAAAAACAAATTATTGAAACGGGAAACGAAGTTGAATTGATCGCCCGCAAGTTATTTACTAAGGGATTTTTAGTTGAGGGGCGCGGCGAAGATTCACAAAAAATTACCCAAGATTTATTGGTTTCTAAAAAAGAGATAATTTTCCAGCCAGTTTTTGTAAAAGATAATTTTTTAGCTGCCGTGGATATTTTAGAATTAAATCAAGATGGAAGTTATAATATTTATGAAGTAAAATCTACCACTGAAGTTGATAAAAAAACACATTACCACGATTTGGCCTTTCAGGTAAATTTACTAGAAAAATGCGATATAGAAATTAAAAAAGCCAGCGTGATCCATTTGAATTCTGAATATGTCAGGCAGGGGGAGATAGAAATTAATAAACTATTTACTATAGAAGAGGTAACATCAACGGTAAAAGAAATTGCCTGGACGGTGGCCAAAGAAATGGATTTTGCCTTAAAATACTTAGAGCAAGCAGATGAACCAAAAGGCTACTGCGATTGCGTCTATAAAGGCAGGTCAAACCATTGTTCAACGTTTGCTTATTCAAACCCTAAAGTACCAGAATACGGAGTGCACGATATTTTGCGCATTGGGGCAAGCAAGGCAAAATTACAGGATTTAATTGATGTGGGAATTTTTGAATTAGCCGACGTACCCGAAGAAATTTTTAAGAAACTTTCCTTGCCCCAACAAAACCAGATAACGGCTCATGTGAAAGATCTGATTTTACAAGATAAGCTTAGCATCCAAAAAGAATTAAGCAGCCTAGTATTTCCATTATACTTTTTAGACTATGAAACATTCCCTTGTGCTATTCCTCGGTTTGACGGATTTTCACCTTACCAGCAAATTCCGTTTCAGTATTCGTTATATGTGTTAGAATCACAAGAGGCGGAATTAAAACACTACGAATTTATTTTCACCGAAAAAACTGATCCAAGCTTGGAATTTTTAAAATCGCTGCAGTCAAATATAGGCGAAAGTGGCAGTATTATTGTTTGGAATAAAAAGTTCGAATGTAAAATTAATGAACAATTGGCAGAGCGAAACCCCAATTACCAATTATTGATAGAACAAGTAAACGCAAGGGTGTATGATTTGATGGATATTTTTGGCAAGCAATTTTACGTCCACAAGGATTTTAAGGGAAAAATTTCTATTAAAAATGTGCTGCCGGTGCTGGTACCAGAACTTTCATATAAAAAGCTCCAGATCCAAGAAGGGGGAAGTGCCAGCCAAAAGTGGAATGAAATTGTCACCTTTGCTAGTGAGCAAGAAAAAGAAAAAGTGATTGCCGATTTAAAAGAATATTGTAAATTAGACACCTATGCGATGTACGCCATTTGGAAGCATTTATATCAGCTGATTGATTAAGTCTCTTTTGTGTGTTTGCCAAAATAACTAAAAATAAATAAAAAATGATGTATAATATATTAGCTAACAAAGATATGATAGAAGAAACCATAAAAAATTTAGAAGCAAATGGTATTAAGGGAATTTTTGTTGAAACTGGTGCCCAGGCTCTGGAAAAAATCAAAGAATTGATTCCGGCTGGGGCATCGGTTATGAATGGATCTTCAAAAACCCTTGAAAAAATCGGTTTTGTGGATTATTTAAAAGAAGATAAGCATGGTTGGAACAATTTGCATGAAGGAATTTTGGCCGAAAAGGATCCGGCTAAGCAAGCCCTATTAAGAAAACAGGCGGTGTTATCGGATTATTATTTAGGAAGCGTGCATGCGCTCAGCAAAACCGGCGAGTTTATCGTCGCTTCAAATAGCGGTAGCCAGTTGCCCCACATTGTGTTTACTTCGCCCAACTTAATTTTTGTGGTGGGCGCCCAAAAAATAGTAGCAACTATTGAAGAAGGATTAAAGCGGTTGCAAGAATACGTTATTCCCTTGGAAGATGACCGCATGATGGAAAAATCTAACGTTCACACCTATCCTTCTAAAGTATTAATCTTTAAAAAAGAACAGCCGTTTATGGCTAGGAAGGTAACAATGATTATGGTAAATAAAATATTAGGTTTTTAATATAAATCGCTCCAAAATACGAATAGTTACGAATATACGAATCAAAACGGCGTTTGTATTCGTATATTCGTAGGGAATTCGTATTTCGTAGCCAAAATTATGGAAACACATTTTAACACCAACGTAGGAACGAGCTTAGAAACCACTCACACGCTGGATTTTTCGGACAGGTTGTATAAAGTCGCTATTGCTTTTATTGCGGTGGTTGGCGTTGTAGGGTCGGGCTGGGTATTTTCCCAATTTGGCGCGTTGCCGCAAAATGTTCCCCATGAAATTTCGGTTTCGGGCGAAGGCCGGGCATACATGAAACCAGATATTGCTATGGTTTCTTTTGGCGTGACCACTCAAGAATTAAAAAGCCAGGACGCGGTAGATAAAAATAACCAAAAAATGAATGCCTTAATAAAGGCGATAAAAGATTTAGGGGTTTTGGATAAAGACATTCAGACCACGTTGTATAATTTAAATCCTGTTTACGATTATCCAACGTATCCAAGAATATTGGCCCCGGCAGGAGCTTCGGGTTCTGGGGCGATTTCTTCTCCGGTGTATGTAAACGGCGGTAGGGTGTTTAGCGGTTATTCTTTAGAACAGCAAATTTCGGTTAAAATCAGGGATTTTAGTAAAATTAATGCTATTTTAGACAAAGCAACTTCAAGTGGTGCTACTAATGTCGGCCAATTGCAATTTACGGTTGATGATCCTGAAAAAGCGCGAGGCGAAGCTAGAGCCAAAGCCATTGAAAATGCCAAGGAAAAGCTGCAAAATTTAGTCCGCGAATCTGGTTTGAGCGTTGGAAAGCTGGTGAATGTTTCAGAAGGATATAATAATTATCCGCAGCCTTATGCTATGGGAGGAGGCGCTGTGATGGA
>JAHFKU010000023.1 GCA_023245195.1 Candidatus Staskawiczbacteria bacterium | reverse complement strand
AAGAATTTTCAGGTTAAGACGCGAGGGTTACGGGCTTCGCCCGAACCCCCGTCTCCGGAGCCGTTGGCTAAGCCTGAAAATTCTATCGGGACCCAGAGGGTACCCCCGTCCGCAAATTTAGAAAAAATCCTCCGAAAGCATTTTGTGATTCAAGGTATAGTACTTTTACAATAATTTGAGCAGTCATTCCATAAGTTACGGCATTAATAACAATCGGTGTTTTATGGAATGACTGCTATGTCGGCAGTCAAGTTTTGGGTGTGTCCATTCGGACCTACCTGCCGCAAGAACGGAGTGTAAGATGTCTCTGAAGGAAACCCAGATCATTGAAACGATCGTTCCTCCACGGATTCCCGACTTCTGGATGATCGGAGGTCAGAAAAAATGGAAGTGGGGCATCGAGAATCACGATCCAGATGGAAGCTGGAGTTCGGATCCTGAAAAAATCAAACTCGAACTTTACCTTTCCAAGCATCAGCAGGGAGAATTTCAATTCGGAGGACATGAGCTCTGGAAGGAAATCAAGGAACTTCCATGGCCAAAAAGACCTCCTAACATGAACTTCATGCATTACCTAATTGCCAACCCCCGACGCATCCCGGATTCATGGAAGAGCGAAGCGGTCTTTTTCTGGGGGACCATCCTTCGCCATCCTTTTGCTGGCGATTTGTGTGTCCCGTTTCTCTACTTTGATGAAGGCCACGATGAGAATCACGGTCATGAGCCTGGTCACGGTCACTGGTGTTGTTTCTACTATTTCCTAAACAACCGGTTCGGGGTCAAGCATCCCGCGGCTATCATTACTGGCACCTCGGGTGAATAAGCCCGGTTACAAAACGATAGGGTTATGCTCAATGTTGAAAAACACTGAGAGCATGACCCTTTTTAATTTTAAAATTTTACTTTTCAGCTTTTGTAGGTTTGGAGGGTCGGACCTTCCAAGGTTTGATTCTCCAAAGCCGTTTTGTTGTCACGTGGGCGGCGGCCCCGCGGGGCCGCCGCACAATAATCTCATCAAATAGCAGGGTACTTGACAAGTATTTATAATATGATATAATTAGTTTATAGGATAAAGATAGTGTATTTGAGCTTAAATCCTTAGATTTAAATACCCAAAATGGGTACTTGACAAGGTTTCTTGATAGTGCTATAATGGAGTTGTCAAGGTGAAAAGATAGGAAATTGAGCTTAATTAGAAAAGGATAGGACATTGAAAATTCTGGGCAGACATGATAATAACTGTATTGGAGTCTGCCGCCTTTCTTTCAGGTCACCGTTGGTACGCGCAAGGTGTATATACAATCTAGTATCTTTGATGCTAGAGGCTATACACTAAATGTTACCAAGGATGATTTGAAAGAAGGGATATGAGGATTTACCAGGTGCATTCGCGCCTAGCCTCAAAACCCTATCAAAAGATTTTCTGTTTTTCAACAACTACAGAAATCTTTCAGAGGAGAAGAAGCCATGACGACCACTGGTACCGCGAAGCTTCGTAGCCTCAAAGAGGCTACCCTCGAGATGCTCAAGGACGAGACCTTGAGCTGGGAAACTCGGGGGAAGCTGGCCATCCGCCTCATCGAGGACGAAGCCCACGCTCGGCGCATTTTGGCCGACCACTATTCCCGCATCGAGCGGATCAAGGAGCTGGTCAAGAACGGCGGTCGTCCCACCGAAGACGACAGCACGTACCTCGACGACCTCGGCATCCGACTCACTGGCTATAGTTGGTAAGGACCTTACGGGGACAGGTCTAAAACAGTCCCCTTCATTTCTTAGTTCTGAAAAGGTTTCAGATTTAAGAAATGAAGATTGTGAAATAATATCATTTCACCCCCTACTTTCACTTCACTATTCGCATATTTGTAGATTTGCATAAGATTTGCAGATTAGCATTATATGCGCTTTAGCGCAATGAAAGAAGGGAATATGCGCCGAATTCCCGCCTCACGATGAGGACCAAAGGCGCGTTACGGCAATCATGGAGAAAATGCCGTGAAGCCCATTCTCGAGAAGTACCTTAAGAGGTGGAGGCGGAAACCCGAACTCCTGGTCATTGTGCAGACCAGGGTCGCGGAGCCCAAGACCAAGGCCAAAAAGGCCACGGTCTTTCCTCCTCCGCCGGAGGTTTCGGAAACCTCCGACAAGGTTAACAGCATCCTCTGCAAAAAGAGGTGTTGCACGATCAGTTGCCCATAGCGGAACTCGATGCACCACGTCGAGTTCCGCCCTTCTTTCAAATCATTAGTCGAGTAAATCACTGACTACATAAACGATAACTTTGGTAGAATTTCAGAATGGTTAATTGTATGATTTAGTGATTTGAAAGAAGGGAACAATGGAGTTGCCTTCATGAACAGAGATTCTTGCTCGCCATGGCAAGCTATCTCATGGATCATGGAAAAAGGAGTGAAGCATGGCCGTCGTACACAAGGCTACCGTTCGCAAGGAGCACGGTCTCCCGCCTTACCTCGAAGACGATTGGGAGGAGTGGGAGTGCGCCCTTTCCAATCTCCGTTTGGAGATGGAGAGGAAGATTCTCGAGGCCGAGAATCTGAAAACCAGGATCCAGCTTTTCAGGCTGGGTCTGATGCTGAGGGCGGCCCTTTGCCGCCAGCTCGTTCAGCGATAAACGTGAAATGGGGCGCGGATGAAAAATTCCCGCCCCTTTAATTTACTAACGATTGACAAGGTTTATTAAATGAGTAAAATAATAAATAGTAGCTATGAAAGGTCGGGCTACAGAATGATAAAAAAATAACAGAAAGAACAATGACAAAAGAAAAAGATCATGAGTTTCTTGAATATATTGTCAAAGAGTTGGTTGATAATCCTAAAGACGTCAAAGTAGAAAGAAAAGTTGACGAAATGGGAGTATTGCTTTCATTGACCGTAAACCCAGCCGATATGGGCCAAATCATTGGAAGAGAAGGATCAACTGCTAAAGCAATCAGGAACTTAGTAAGAATCGTCGGATTGAAAAACCACGCTCGGGTAAACCTTAAAATTGAGGAACCAGAGGGTGGAAGAGTTGCAAGGCCAGCTCCTGCGGCTCCAATGTCGGAAGATATTGAGAATATTTCGTTGTAATATTAAACAATTTACAAAAAACAAAAATCGTGCTATAGTTAGCACGATTTTTGTTTGCGAGTTTTATGAATTTTGAAAAAATAAAAAGTCCGAATTGTTTTAGCAACAACGCGGACCTGGCCCTATGAAGCCTTTTTGGCCATTTGCTGGAGAAAACGAATTCTCCTTAATGCATCTCTTTTAATTAATCCAAAAGAATTAATGATTTTCTTTAGTGCTTTTTCTTTTTCCGGTTCGGAAAGTATGACTTTATAACAAATATCGATTTCTTTGTTGCAGCCATCGATGATGGCTTCTAATTCTCGAATTTCTTTTTCATTTTCCATTCCCATGGGCTTCTCCTTGCTGAGGGGTGGTAGAGATGGTGTTATTTGACCAATTTCTGGTTATTCTAACATGGGAATGAGGTCTGTGTCAAAGGTAATTAAAGGTTGTTTAAGAACACTTGTATTCGTGATTCGTGTTAATTCGTTTTGCAATTTGTGTTAATTCGTTTATAAAGTATGATTACATTCGATATTATCACTATTTTCCCGGAAATGTTGAGTTCTTACATAAAAGAATCGCTGATTTCACGCGCTCAAAAAAAGAAATTAATAAAAATTAATGTGCATAATTTACGAAAATGGACTCATGATAATCATCAAACCGTTGATGATCGGCCATTTGGCGGGGGACTGGGAATGGTAATCAAAATTGAACCGGTGTATAAAGCAGTTCAATTTCTAAAATCAAAATTTAAAAATCAAAATGTAAAATTAAAGAAAACGAAAGTGATACTGTTTACGCCGCGGGGGAAAAAGTTTAATCAAAAAATGGCGCATGATTTATCAAAGTTAGACCAGATTATTTTTATTTGCGGAAGATATGAGGGCGTCGATGAGCGCGTAGCCCAGAAAATCGCGGATATGGAAGTGTCTATCGGAGACTATGATTTAATGGGCGGGGAATTACCGGCGATGGTTTGCATTGAAGCGATTTCACGGTTAATTCCGGGAGTTTTGGGGAAAGAAGCGTTGCTTAAAGAAAGGATCACCAAAACTGGGGGATTCATTGAATATGCGCAGTATACAAGGCCCGAAGTATTCTCGCCCAAAAAAGGAATTAATTGGAAAGTTCCAAAAGTATTACTTTCTGGCGACCACAAAAAAATAGAGGAATGGAAAAAGGAACACGGGAAGGTGATCGAATAGTTTCTTCACTCACATATATTATAATATTATGCTACACTATAATAATAGAAGTAAAAACTACCATACTTCTAAGTATAGAAGTATTTGTATATCATCACAGATCATAGATATATACTATTAAATACATACTATGGCTAAATTTTCTTATAAATCTAAATTATCTAAAGAAGACCAGGAAGAATTTTTAATGGATCTATGCGATGCAATTTCTTCTATTAAGAGTTCAAAAGAAGCGGCGCAGTTTCTTAAGGATCTTTTATCATCCCAAGAAGCAGAAATGTTGGCCAAAAGAATCAAAATTGCGGAATTATTATTAACTGGGTGGTCTTATAAAAGAATTATCGACTATCTTAAAGTTGGTGAGGGCACAGTTGCACGGATAAGCGAATGGCTAAAACTTACCGGAGACGGATATAGGATGATTACGACAAGGTTGAAAGAAAAAAGGAAATCTAGGCCAAAACGCGAGAGTGGAATTCCCAAGGAAGGTTTCGAAAAAATAGAAGAAATGTTCCCCGTTAGATTTTGGCCAACATTACTTATAAAAGGATTAATAAAGTATTCTAAAATTAAAAATAAGGATAGAATATTAGAATCTCTCGCAGATTTAGAATTAAAGCCACAATTGTATAAACAACTTGAAAAAGAATTTAACAATTTGAAGTAATAATTACTTCTATACTTAGAAGTATAGAAGTAATTTAGTATTTGGGGTGTTGAATAATAAGAGGATTTGAAGTAGTATATGGATATCAATGGATATCAATGGATATCAATGGATATCGAGTGAAATATTAAAAGAAGTGAAAAGGAGTAATTAAATGGGCAGGTGGCTGAGCAGCAAAGGCACTTGACTGTAAATCAAGCGGGTTCTACCCTTCATAGGTGCAAGTCCTATCCTGCCCACCGTATTTTAAAAAATACAAATAGAAAAAATATTAGAAAGACTAAAATATAAGTATTTGTACAGTGTGCCGCCACGCTAAGCGTGGCAAAAGGCGCGCTAAGCGCGCCGACGTAGCTCAGTGGTAGAGCACTCCCATGGTGGATCGCGGCCCTATAATAGGGTCATATCCTGCCCATTATATAGGCAACTATATAATGAATCCCGAATAACGGTTAATAGCCAATATATGGCCAAGACCGTGGCGTTAATCTAACGCCCGAACGACTGACAAGGGTTCGCCTTTGGCGAAAAGATACAGTCTAGCCCTTCTATAATTCATATGAAAAGTTTTATTGTTCATATGTTAGAAAAGAAGGTGTAAGCGAAGGGAAAGACAAGAGTCCGATTCTCTTCGTTGGCTCCAAAAAAAAATTAATTTGAAATTTGAAATTTACAATTTGAAATCAATTTGAAATTACTGAATTTAAAAATTGATTAAAAATTAGAAATTAAAAATTAGAAATTTTGTTGCTATGGCTACAAAAAAACCGTTTTTAAAAGTGACATGTTCGGTTTGCAAGAAGGTGAATTATTTTGTAAAAAAATCCAAAAAAATGGGCGAGAAAAAATTGGAAATGCAAAAATTCTGCAAATCTTGCAAAAAACACACGTTGCACAAAGAAGGGAAAAGGTAATGTTAAAACAGAAAGTCGCTTTTTTAGAATAGAGGCGATTTTTTGTTTGGCAATATTTGACAGCGGGTTTTGATATTACTATAATTAAGCACAGTAAAAAATAAAAATTCACCCAGTCAAATTCCGCGAAGCGGAAATTTCGCCAGAGGCGAAATTATTTGACCGGGTAAAAAATTATGAAAAAATATATTATTGCGGGTTCGGCAATTGTAGCTTTATCACTTTCTCTTGTGGCTTCAGTGGCGTTTGCCAATCATTCCTGGGGAGGATATCATTGGGCTAGAACAGGCAATCCCTTTACCTTGAAGCTTGGCGATAATGTTTCAAGCGCTTGGGACACGGTTCTTGCTACTGCTTCAAGTGATTGGACTCAATCAGATGTGCTTGATACAACCATCGTTTCGGGCCAGGCCAAAGGAAATTGCCAGCCGACAAAAGGAAGGGTAGAAATTTGCAATAAAGCATATGGTAATAACGGATGGCTCGGGATTGCGCAAGTATGGGTTAGCGGCAGTCATATTACCCAGGGAACGGTAAAATTAAATGATACTTATTTTAATACTGCAACTTATAATAATCCAAACGAAAGGCAGCATGTTGCTTGCCAGGAAATTGGCCACACTTTCGGCCTTGATCATCAATCAACCAATGGGACTTCTTTAGATACTTGCATGGATTATTTTTCAAATACCGGTGTAAATACTGCTAGCACTTTAAGCACCCACCCAAATCAGCATGACTATGATGAATTGGGAATTATTTATGGCCATAATGATAGTTTTACTACGATTCTTTCAGCAATAAATGGGGGTGGCAAGCCGGCAGTTGTTGGCCAAAATATAGATTCTAATGACCCATCAGCATGGGGTAGGGCAGTCAAGCAAGATGTGCATGGTCATAATTCGCTCTATGAACGTGATTTAGGAAACGGTGAAAAATTATTTACCTTTGTTACTTGGAGAGAGTAGTCGCCCTTAGTCAAACACAGAAAAACCGAGATTAATTTTTCGGTTTTTTTGTTTAAATACTTTGATCCACGAAATGTTTTAGCTAAGTTGCTTTGAAATTAAAAGTTATTCACTAGTTATCCACTTTTTGGCACTTGACCTGATTTTTTTAAATAACTAAAATGACCTAACTTGAGACGTATAAAAATATAATAAAAAGGTCGGAAATTAACAGGTCTAATCATTAATAAAAAAATAACACAATATACATTAAACATCATGAATATAAAAAATAACGTTATAACTCTTTTGCTTGCAATTTCGGCGGCCGTCGCCGGACTTGTTTCTTTTGCGCCCTTTGCTTATGCTTCTTCATCTATAACGATTAATACGATTCCTCCGATTGGTTGCCAATTGGCTCCAGTATCATTAACGATTACCGGTAGTGCTATTGCCACTGCTCCTCCTGGACAACTGCAACAGTATGCGGTTGATATTAACTGGGGTGATGGAGCCCACACTACGGCTCTTGCTCCTGGTGCTTTTGGCAGCGGGGGAGGCACGAGTGCTTCGATTCCATTTAGCGGAAGCCATACTTATACAACGGTTGGCACATTTTCAATAATCGCAACTGTTTATCATCAAAGCCTTACGGGACAAGATAACGTATCAACTGGTACTAATTCTTTCCAAGTTTGCGTTACGCCAGCAACGGCAAGTCTTACTCTTACAAAAACCGTAACTAACGATAATGGTGGGACAGCTTTGCCAACGGCTTGGACATTGGCTGCGGCCGGCCCAACTCCTATTTCAGGAGCCACCGGAAGCGCACCAGTAACTAATGCTTCAGTAAATCCTGGAACTTATACTCTTTCTGAAACTGGCGGGCCTTCTGGATATTTGGCTAGTGTCTGGACGTGCACGGGTGCTACGGTAAGCGGTGGCAATACTATAACTCTGGCCGCTGGTAATACGGTTTCTTGTACCATTAATAACAACGATATTCAGCCAAAATTAACCGTAACTAAGGTGGTTGTTAATAACAATGGCGGAACAAAAGTAGTTTCTGATTTTCCATTGTGGGTGAATGCAACGGGTGTTACATCGGGTGTCCAAAATGGATTTAATGCTGGGACCTACACCGTAAGCGAAACTTCGGATCCAACGTACGTTGGTGTTATTTCGGGAAATTGCGCTTTGAATGGTTCAATTACACTTGCAGTTGGGGATGTAAAAACCTGTACCATTACCAATGATGACATTGCTCCGATATTGCATTTAGTAAAAACCGTAACGAATGATGATGGGGGGTTGGCGGCTGCCACCGATTGGACTTTGATGGCCGATGGTACAGGGTCAAACGATGTTTCTGGAACTACTCCGGTAAATTCGGGCGCAACGCTCCAGGCTGACACGTTTTTACTAAGCGAAACTGGCGGCCCGGCTGGATATGCGCCTTCGGCATGGAATTGTGTTGGCGGAACTCAAAACGGCAGTATGATTACATTGGGGTTAGGACAAGAAGCTACTTGCACTATCAATAATAATGATATTGCGCCGACCCTTACGTTGGTAAAAACGGTCGTTAATGATAACGGCGGAACAAAAATAGTTTCTGATTTTCCATTGTGGGTGAATGCTTCTTTGGTGGTTAGCGGAGTGCCAACTACTTTGATGGCTAATACTCTTTACACTGCAACTGAAACGAATTTGTTTGGTTATGCTCCTTCAGTTTGGGGGACTGATTGTACTTTAGGCGGAACAATTACGCTGCAACCAGGTGAAAACAAGACTTGCACAATTACCAATGATGACATTGCTCCACAGTTAACGGTTATCAAGCATGTTATTAATGATGATGGAAATGTTGCTATGGCTAGCGATTTTACCATGCAGGTAACCGGGACTAATGTTTCAACTCCATCTTTTGCAGGCAGTGAAGTTGGAGTAACGGTGAGTTTAAATCAGGGTGCTTACAGTGCTGATGAAGTTTCAAATGCGGGATACACAGAAACGTTAAGCACTGACTGCTCTGGTACTATTAATGTTGGTGAAGTGAAAACGTGCACCATTACCAATAATGACAAGCCAATGCCAACCCGAAGCCAAGGTTTCTGGCAGACTCACACGACTTACACCTTAACAAAATTAGGAGTAAGTTCATGGACGATTGGCACTAAAACCATTAATTCCACCAATATTTTTTCTGCTTTCTATGCGGGAATTTCCAAAAAGTCTAATGGATCAAAAAGGTCAGCTCTTGACCAGGCTCGAATGCAAATGCTCCAACAGTGGGTTGCGGCAAAGTTAAATTGCGCCGCCTTTGGATGCACTACAGCGACTCAAACATTGCTGGTCAATTCTGCAACTGCGTGGACATCGGGGACTGCAAGCCAGATTCTTTCATATGCAGCCCAGCTTGATGCTTACAATAACAGCAACGAAGCCATTGCGATTTCCGGACAAGGCAGGGCTACACCGCAGACATCTCAATCACAAGCATCCACGGGTTTAGCTTATTGGGACGTGCTACCTTAAGATATTAGCTTAATCTGTTTGCAACAAAAAACGGGGCTTTGGCCCCGTTTTTTGCGGATGAAAAACTAGGATGTTTTTAAAAGCTTTTAAAAACATCCTATTTTTTCATGCGCGATTATGTTGCAAACAGATAATCTTTATAGTAACCTTGAATTATCTTGAATCACGAAATGCCCTTTGGAAAGTAAGGTAATTTAAGGTGAATCACAAAATCATGGAAAAAAATCAAACCGAATTTAAGCCAATAAGCCGTAAAAAACTAGAAACAGAAATTAAAAAAGGCGCCGGAGCTTCCATTGTGGATCTGGTGAATTATTTAATTGAACTGGCTCATAATCTAAAAGCTTCAGACATTCACATTGATCCGCAAGCTAATACCCTGCGTGTCCGATTAAGAATTGATGGCGTTTTGCAAGACGAAATGCCACTTCCTAAATACATCCAATCGGAAGTCATTTCGCGCATAAAAATTTTGGCCAGCCTTCGTACGGATGAACACCAGGTTGCCCAAGATGGCCGATTTCGGGCGGTGCTAGAACAAGGGCCCATTGACGTGCGGGTTTCAATTGTCCCAACCTATTATGGGGAAAATGCGGTATTACGACTTTTGACCGATCAAAACCAAGCTTTTGATTTGGATAATTTGGGGTTTTCCCAAGCCGACAAAGTAAAAATCTTGCGGGCTATCAGGTATCCTTATGGCATGATTCTGGCAACCGGGCCGACTGGTTCGGGAAAAACCACTACCCTCTATGCTTTGATAAAATTACTCAACACTCCGGGCGCTTCTATTATTACCATTGAAGACCCGATTGAATATTCTCTTGAAGGAATCAATCAAATTGGCGTTAATTCAAAAACGGGTTTGAGTTTTGCCAATGGTTTGCGGTCTATTTTGCGCCAAGACCCCAATATTATTATGGTTGGCGAAGTCAGGGACGAAGAAACCGCTGGACTCGCAGTTAATACGGCTTTAACCGGACACTTGGTTCTTTCAACCATCCATACTAATGATGCGGCCACTACGTTGCCGCGGCTCATCGATCTTCGTATAGAACCTTACTTAATTGCTTCAACGGTTAACATTGCCATCGGGCAGAGGCTGGTTAGGAGAATTTGCCAGGATTGCAAAAAAGAGATAAAAATAACCGATCTTGAAATGCAAAGCTTAATGGAGGTAGTTTCCAAAGATATTTTGGGCCAGCAAAGTGTTTTTTATAAAGGGGAAGGGTGTCCTGCCTGCAATAATACTGGCTATCGCGGGCGCATTTGCATTAACGAAGTGCTGGTGATTGACAATGCCATTCGCAGTGCGATTCATAGAAAAGCTACGGCTGCCGAAATGAAAGAAGAGGCGAAAAAACAGCAGATGACTTCGATGATAGAAGATGGATTTTTGAAAGCCAAATTGGGCATTACCACCATAGAAGAAATTTTAAGAACACTTCATGAATAACTTTTTTTCACGATTTAAAGGTAAGAAAAAATCTAAATCTAAAAATAAGACTGTTTCAAAGAATGTGTTTAAAAAACCGATGGTTTTGTTTACCTCATTTTTTGGGCGATGGGGTTTATTTACATCTGAAGAAACATTAGCGCCGGGGCCGGATTCTGGACAAGAAGAGCCGGTTTCGGTGCCCATGAAAGTCAAGATGAAGCAATGGTTTATGCGCTTGTCATTGAAGCACCAAATTTTATTTATCAAACAAATAGCTATTTTAATTCGAGCGGGAGTGCCGCTGCTTTCATCGTTGCATATGATTCGAGAGCAAAGCAAATCTAACACCTTAAACAAAGTGCTTGAGCAGGTTATCAAGGATGTTGAAAATGGGCAGTATCTGGCAACGGCGTTTGGCAAATTCAGGAAAATATTTGGCGAACTGACCATTAATGTGGTTGCGGTTGGTGAAATTTCTGGTAACTTAAGCAATAATTTGGATCACTTGGCGGTTAATTTGAAAAAAAAGCTGGCCCTGCGGCGTAAGATTGTTAGTGCATCGGTTTATCCTATTTTTATTATTATCGCCACGTTTGCTATTATGGTGATGATGACGGTGTTTTTGTTTCCCAAGATTATTCCCATTTTTAAAACGGTTAATTATGACCTGCCCTGGACAACTCAATTCCTCATTTTTACAACCAATCTCATGCAGCATCATGGATTGTTGATGCTTGCCGGCCTTGTTATATTTATTATGTTGGGGTGGTTGTTGCTTAAAGTTCAAAAAATCCACTTTTGGTATGATAAATTCATGCTGCGAATTCCTTTATTTAGCAACATGATTCGGGTGTACAATACCAGCAATATTTGCCGAACGATCGGACTGTTGCTTAATAGCGGAGTGATGGTGGTGCGGGCATTTCATATTACTTCTAATACCACCAGTAACTTGGTGTATAAAAAAGAATTAAACCAGATTGCGGAGCAGTTAACTAAGGGAGAAAAAATATCAACCTATATTAATGGTAAGCAGACGTTGTTTCCCTTGATGATGTTTCAAATGCTGAAGGTCGGTGAAACCACGGGTAAGTTAAGCGATACCTTTATGTATTTAGCTGATGTATACGAAGAAGAAATGGATGAAATAACCAAAAATCTGTCAACGACGGTGGAACCGCTGTTGCTGATAGTCATGGGGCTTATCGTAGGTTTTGTGGCTATTTCAATTATTACTCCCATTTATGGAATTACCCAGCATCTTACGCCACGCTAAGCGTGGCTATTGGGACGCTAAGCGTCCCGCCAAAAATAAGGGTTTCACATTAATAGAAATCTTAATTGCCATAGCAATCTTGGCGCTCATCGTTAGTGTCGGGTTATTTATTAGTTTTGATTTTTATAAAAGCTACGCTTTTCGGTCAGAAAGGAATATTATCGTAAGTGTTTTACAAAAAGCCCGGAATCAATCGTTAAGCAATATTAATCAAGTCAGGCACGGGGTGCATTTTCAAGATAATCCCTTAACGTATGTTATGTTTGAATGTCCCAGCGCAAATCCGCAGTGCACTAGTTACATAGCTAATCCCGTGACCGATATTGTTGTCCAATCTTCTTATGGCGTATCAATTAATGCGCCTGCCCTGCCTTTTGATGTGATATTTAATCAGCTGGATGCCAGTTGCGCCAGCGCTAACTGTATTACCAATCCGCTGGCCATTACCGTGAGCGATAGCGTAAAATCGTATGACATTAAAATTAATAATGAAGGACAAATTAATTGGTAATAAAAATTCAAACTCGTCAACATATTTTCAAATTTCAA
>JAHFKU010000032.1 GCA_023245195.1 Candidatus Staskawiczbacteria bacterium | reverse complement strand
TTTCTTCGATGCTCATGGCATGATTATTGCCAGAAGCTGTTTTGGCAATGGATTGAGAATTACCAGAATTGAGCGTCGCAAACTTGGGCTTTGTTATTTGAACATAAGCAATAATAAAAACAACCACCGCCAAAATCACTAATGCAATAATATTTTTATTCATGTTTTTGTGTTGCGGTTGAAGCTAAATACGACAAAAACCCAGGGATAATCGGCAAAATACAGGGACTTAAAAATGATCCGAGGCCTGCCAAAAAAGCGATCCCTAAATTAAAAATGGTCAGTGAATTAATTCCCCCGCCAATTGAAGTGCCTAAGTTTAATTGAGTCAGAATATTAGTCAAAAATTCAAAATTGTTAATCCGCGACAACGTTCCGGTAAATACTAAAATGCCAAGCCCAATTAAAACTAATCCAAAAAAATACTGGATGTATAAAATTTTATTGCCCAAGCGGCCAATCAGGCTTTTTGCTTCATTGGTAAAAAGCCCGACTAGTAAAAATGGGATTCCAATGCCCAAGGTATAAGAAACTAACAGCAAAAAGGCGCTAGAAGCTGATGTCGTTGCCAACGCCAAAATAGCGCCCAAGGCCGCTGAAACGCATGGCGTCCAGCCAACCGCAAAAGCCGCCCCAAACACAAACGAAGTTATGTAGTGAGATTTAAACCGGTACTTAACCAAAATTTTATGGTCGGTTTTTAAAAATTTCGGGGTAAAGAGTCCCAGTAGGAAAAAACCAAATAGGATAATAATGACGCCTCCCAATCGGCCCAGCCATTCTGAAACTGTATATGATACATTAGAAAGCACGGTTTGCAATAACACTCCTACCAAAGAAAATACCAGTGAAAATCCCAAGACAAAAAATACGCTCGAAAAAAAGATATTCCAGTTACGCTTTGGTTTTTGATAAGGTGTTGTTTGATCCATAAATGTTAATTTATTGAGTAATTATTTTATTTATTTCGGCCAAATAACGCGCTTTGTCCCAACTATCAGGCGCTTTTAAAATTTGTTTTCCATTTTTTATAAACACTTTGGTATGTTGGTATGGAACACCGAATTGACGAGCAAGATTCTGTTCATCGGCATCAGTTTGATTATCTTTATAATTTACCCGGAAGCCAACCACATCACTCCTGGTAAGCTGGTTAAAGGCCGCCTGCGCTTGCGGAAATTCCGCGATGCAAATCGGACACCAATTGGCATAAAAATACAAAACAACCAGCTTATCTGAAGCTACTGCCACATCATAATCAGCCTTGGTAAAATCTAAAAGCGGTGAAGAGGTTCCGGCAAGCACTGTTCCCTTGTATACTGCCATCATTTGGCCATTTTCTTTTTTCATCGCCGTTGCATCTTCCTTTTTTTCCATAACTTCGCCATTTGATTCCGCTTTACTATTTGCTGCTTTTTCCATGGCCTCTTGTTCCATGATAACTTTCTGTTGCTCTTGAAGCTTTGCTGTCTCTTTTGATTGATTCTGGATATAAAAATATCCCCCGCCAATAATTATAACGAGTACCGCAATAATTCCGATCGCTATGGGTAATGCAAAACCTTCCTGTTTTTTATGTTGCCACATGCGATGCATATTTTTTTCCATAATTTTAAAAGTTTAATAATATTAAATATTAATAATAATTCAATTATCGATGAAGATGAGAGAATTTACAAAGTCATCAAATACTTTTTGATCCATACTGGGATTTTTAGCAAATGAATAAAAATATGTTGGACTTTCTGAAGACAAGCGGATATCAAGTGCTTCATGCTTAAAATTTCTCCATATCGGCTGACCGTAAAAATCAGGCACCCCATCTTTTTTAGTAATTTCGTACAAAATGGCATCGTGTCCTTGCACAGTCATTTTATCTTGTTTGGTAATTTTTACAGTATTTAATGTTAAAAATTTATTTGCTTTAAAAAAGCTAACATACATTTGCGATTTTTCTAGATTATCTTTTCCAGTTAATGCTGAATTGTATATATTTATTGCTTTGCGCTTGGGAAGATATTCCAATTTTAAAGATACTGGGATTTGGGCAGAAAACAAGAATTCTGGATTGATATCAGAAAAATCAGCTCTGATTATTGGCGGGCTCGCTACACTGACTTTTCGATCGTCTTTTGAAGTTTGCGTTACACCGGAATTTATTTTTTCTCCCAACAAAAAATAAAACACCCCTACTGCAAACGCAATGGTAATTACTAAAACAATTCCAATGATAAAAATAATCTTCATTAGCTTATTTTATCATAAAAACGGGTTTAAAGCTGAGAAATCCAAAGAAACTATTTTTATAATTCAAAGTGATTTCTTAAACTTTCCGTTATTAAACTCGTATTTCACCAAAGCTCCAAAAGGCAGTTCTACATTGGAAATATCTTCATCGGAAATATCTTCGATGATTTTTATAATCGCCCGCAAACTATTACCGCTAGCGGCAACCAATACGTTTTTCCCATCCTCTAAATCTTTTGCAATGTGCTTTTTAAAAAATGGCGCAACCCTGGCGCAAGTATCTTTAAGCGACTCGCCTCCTGGCGGCCGCACATCATAACTTCTCCTCCAAATATGCGCTTGCTCTTTTCCGAATTTTTCGGCGGTTTTTGCCTTATTTAAACCCTGTAAATCTCCGTAATAGCGTTCATTGAGCAATTGTGTTGTAAAGACTGGCAGCTCATTTTGGCTTGGCTGACTGTAGTTACCCCATGTTTCCATTTTACCGCCATCAATGTGGATAAACATCGGGTATTTTTCCGGAATATACGAATAAATGCCGGCAACCGTTGCCATGCTTCTAAATTGGGAAGAGCAATAAGCCTTATCAATAACCAGCCCAGAAAATTGTTTGGCAAATGTTTTTGCAAACAGATTACTATCTTTGGCCAAAGGACCGTCGGTCCAGCCGGCAAAACGATCATCCAGATTCCACTGTGATTTTAAATGGCGTTGTAAATATAAGTGACTCATATTATCTTAATTTGAATCACGAAATGCCCTTTGAAAAACAAGTTTCGGGTCTTTTCTCCAAATCTGGGCTGGAAATTCGCAATAATTTTGAGCCAGAAACCTCCGGCTATGGCCCAAAATTCTATCAAATTTCCATCCGCCAGATTTGGGGAAAATCCCGCGAAAGCATTTCGTGATTTAAATTATTTTAGTTAATTCGTTTTCTATTTCTAAAAGCCTGTCATATTTTACTATTCTTACATCTTTAGTGTAAGCCCCCGATTTTACAAAATCAGCGCCAACTCCAACCGCCAAATCGGCAATAAAATTATCCATGGTTTCACCGCTTCGATGGCTGACCATAATTTTCCACCCATACGATTGAGCTAACTTTACCGCATCTATCGTTTCCGAGACACTGCCAATTTGGTTAACCTTAATAATGATTCCATTGCAGGCTTTTTTGGTTTGCGCTTCCTTTATTTTTTTTACATTAGTGGTAGTTAGATCGTCACCGATAATAATGGTTTTTGGTAAAGATCTGCACATTTCTTTAAACCCTTCCCAGTCTTCCTCTGCAAACGGATCTTCAATAGATATGATCGGAAAACGCCGTACCAAGTCAGTATAAAATTCTATCATTTGGCTGCGATTTAGCTGCTTGCCTTCTTCTACTTCATATTTTCCGTTCCTAAAAAATTCTGAGGCAGCGCAATCTAAGGCAATTTTCACATCTTGATGATTGCCAATGGCGCTTTTAATCAGCATTAAAGCTTGCTCTACACTGCCAATTTGGGGCGCATAACCGCCTTCATCCCCCATTTCCGGCACACCGCCGGGAGTTTCTTTTAATAGTTCTGTCAACTTGTTAAAAACCGTGCTTCCCAACACTAAATTTTCTTGGAAGGTTTTTTTCATCGGAATTATCATAAATTCTTGTAATTCCAAGGCGTTGTTGGCATGGGCGCCGCCGTTTAAAATATTAAAACTGGGCAAGGGTAGCTTATAGCTTTTAGCTTCTAACTTATAGCCTGCCAAATTTGCAATATGTTGATACAAAGACATGTTGTGCGCCACGGCGCCGGCTCTGCAAATTGCCATAGAAACCGGTAAAATAGCATTGGCTCCCAAGATTGATTTGTTGGGCGTTCCATCTAAGGCGATCATGACATCGTCTAATTCTTTTTGGTTTGAAGGGTTTTTGCCAATTAATTTGGGCGCAATTATTTCATTAACATTGGCAATGGCCTTGGAAACTCCCCGATTATCTGCATCGCGCAATTCAAGGGCTTCATTAATTCCCGTGGAAGCGCCTGAAGGACATGAAGCCAAAAAAACTCCTTTTTCTGTCGTTAATTGAACCTCAACCGTAGGCTTTCCCCGTGAATCGGTTATTTCTCTAGCAATAATTTCTTTGATCTTGCTCATATTATTTATCTTTTCATTATAACAGAAAATAGAAAAAAACAACCAGTTTACCTTGAATTACGAAATGCCCTTTGGAAAGCAAGTTTCGGGTCTTTTCCCCAAATCTGGGCTGGAAATTCGCTATAATTTCTATGCGTAGCCTTTGGCTACGCATAGAAATTCTATCACATTTCCATCTTCCAGATTTGGAGAAAATACCGCGAAAGCATTTCGTGATTCAAGGTACAAATAAAAACCCCACCGAAGAACGATGAGGTATAATG
>JAHFKU010000022.1 GCA_023245195.1 Candidatus Staskawiczbacteria bacterium | reverse complement strand
TTTTATAGAAAATGAGAAGATCATCAGCCAAAAGCTACTCCGGGGATAACAGGCTAGTAGAGCCCGAGCGTCCATAGCGACGGCTCTGTTCGGCACCTCGATGTCGGCTCAACACATCCTGGGGGTGAAGCAGAATTTACTCCTACTTTCCTTGGCGGAAACGCCAAGGTAATTAAACAAGCTCAAAATGGGGGAACCCTTACTAATTTGGTGGTTTGCAAGTTTGCAGGTCCCAGGTTATCATAAGGATAATCCCATGAGAAAAATAGTATCTGAAGTTAACAAAGCATACATTTCCGGCTTAATAGACGGAGATGGCGCAATTATGGCCTGTATTGAAAAACATACAGAGAAAAAATTTGGTTTTAGAGTAAGAATTTACATCAAAATTAGTCAAAATAACGAACAAATTCTCAATTGGTGTAAATCAGTTACGGGTTTTGGGAATATAAGACACATTCATGCTAAAGAGTATGAATGGCTAGTCAGAACCCAAGCCGAAACCAAATTATTATTAGAATGGTTGACTCCTTATTTAAAAATAAAGAGAAAGCAAGCGGTTTTGGCAAAAAGGATTCTTAATGCCGAAATTAAAAGTTCTAAAAAATTAATTGCAGTTGCTCGCTTAGCAGATGCATTGTCGGCGCTGAATGTTCGCTCTGAAGGGCGAAGAAAAAATTTCTCGACAATGATCCAAGATAGTATTTCTCCTAACGACTGATTCTTGTTCTTCAGACAAGATGAGATAAGCGTGAAAGATCGCTTATCACACGGCTTGCACCTAACCTATTACTGGTGACAGTAACTAGCAGGGTGAAGGTATAGTCTAACCCCATAAGTAATTATGGTAGGTCAGAGCTCCCAAGGGTTCGGCTGTTCGCCGATTAAAGTGTTACGTGAGCTGGGTTCAAACCGTTTACGCGCTAAAGCGCAATGCGATGCCAATCTACAAATGGCATGCGAATCTACAAATTGCGAATTTGGCGTGCGAACGGTTTGAATCCCGAGGTTAAAAACCTTAAAAAGTTTTTACAGACATATCACGGCGGCCCACAGCAGTAATGTTGTGGTGCAAAAATCGACTATTTCGGTGGAATCCACACAACTCGACCAAAGTTGTAATGGACAATACCGAGGGAAGTTTATATAAATTGAATAGGGGAGAACGAAAGGTCTTCGCAAGAAGAACGTTAAATGCCTTCTTCGGAAGGGGTGCTGACACCTTTGAGGTGTCAAACACTAAATGTAGCCCATGGAGATGGTGCTTTATGCTTTGGGAGCGCAAACCCTTAGCGTGGCGCAAGTCAACTCCGTTTAACGGCCAATCGTTTTCTCAGCCGAGTTCTGAATCTGATCAATTCAAGAACTCGGCTCTCCTATTCAGTTTATATAAACCCCGTAGAGACTACACGTCGATCATCCCGATAAAAATCGGGATGAAGATATAGTCCAATGCACGCAGTAATGCGTGGAAACATACGTGAGACAGGTTGGTCCCTATCTACCGCAGGCGTTGAGTTTTGAGGAGATTTGTTCCTAGTACGAGAGGACCGGAATGAACCAACCTCTGGTGTACCAGTTGTTCTGCCAAGAGCATTGCTGGGTAGCTAAGTTGGGAACGGATAAGCGCTGAAAGCATATAAGCGCGAAACCGACTCCAAGATAAGAACTCTTAGATTTCCCGAAGATTACGGGATTGATAGGCTCCAGGTGTAAGTGCCGTAAGGCATTCAGCCGGGGAGTACTAATAAATCATACATTTTTTAGCGTATTTGATAGATACAGATTTTAGGTATCTTTATCCCGATGCCGATCGAGAATCGGCATACGGGATCCCGTATCAATTTAGCAAAGCTAAATTTATCGGGACTTTATGAATATGTTTTTACTTGTTTTAAATACTTCAGACGATGTCTGAAGTATTCCACAGAAACCACACCTGCCTGCCGGCAGGCAGGGATTGAGTTCTGTGGTGGCGATGATACTGGAGTTGTCCCACCTGTTCCCATTTCGAACACAGAAGTGAAATACTCCAAGGCCGATGATAGTGTGATGAACGCGAAAGTAGGTAGTCGCCACCTTAGAACTCAATACCAAAATACTCAAAGTAAAAAGCCGATTGTTTCGGCTCTTTATTTACAATTTTGGCTGCAACTGTGTAAAAATTAGAAAACGTATTAGCATATGTTTTCTAATTTTTCCTTCGTTTCGCTCAAAATTCTGAAATAAATAGCTCGAAAGTATTTTGATATTGAGCTCTCGAACTTAATACAAAATTACCAGGTGCAGTATTGTATCTGGTTTTTTGTTGCAAAAAAAAGAACCGATGTTGATCGGTCCCGAGTTACATTTTTTCTATTTCTACTACCGCAAATCTTCCCTGAACTTTGCTGTCACAATCTTCAATAACAACGATTGGTTTTGCTTTTTCATGTTCTTTTTCAGGATTTATGTCAATGATTTTTCCCGTGAAATATTCTTTTCTGGAGGTATTTGGTTTTACCTGGACAATATCCCCAGGGCAAAATCTTTGATCGTTATAATAAAAGGCGACAATCCTATCTTTGTGAGGCGCTTTTTGGTGGATTATTTCATAAGCCAGTCCCGTTACGGTTTCTGACCGTTTTATTTTCACAGATTTCGATTTTGCAGTTCCCACGGAAAATCCTCCAGTAGTTGTGAATTACCAAACCCCTCGGAGGTATTTTGTCCAAATTTGGAGATAGAAATGTGATAGAATTTTTCGGCTTAACCAAGGGCTCCGTCTAAAAATTCTAGCAAATTTATAGCCCAAATTTGGACGAAAGACCCCGAAAATCTTTTGAAATGGGGGTTGGTAATTCACAGCTCAAAGATTGTCAAACAACTACAGGTACTTTAGCAGATAAAATATATAACGTCAAATTTGTAGCATCTTTAATTTTTTGGTAAAGTGAAGCATTAGTTAATTCGTATATTAGTAACTATTCGTATTTCGTAGCTAAATTATGAACGCCTTCCTTAAACGTCAAAATTTAAGATTGCCTCTCCCTAAAAGCCCCAACAGTAATTCACTGACCTGGCAAAAAATAATAATCGCACTTGTAATTTTAATGTTGTGTATCGGTTTTTTAACCATCTTCCAATCGCCAATTAAAAATACGTTTTATTATGCGACTTCGCCGTTGCTCAATATTTTTAAAGAAGCTGGGCAGAGCACTTCCACATTTTTGGGCGGATTATTTAATGGTGCATCTAAAACCCAAGAAAACAAAAACTTAAAAGAAGAAAACCAGCGTTTACTATCCCAAATTTTCACATTACAAGAAAATGCAAAACAGTATCAAGCGATAAAAGAAATAGCGCAAGCAACTCAAAGTGATAATTTCAAGCTTGTAATAGCACAAGCTTTAAATCTGGATACTTTTAATGATTCTATAATTATTAACAAAGGGTCTGATGATGGTATTTATGAAAATATGCCGGTCATTTCCAGCACCAAGGTGCTCTATGGGAAAATTAGCAAGGTTTACAAGAATTTTAGCCAAGTAGCGCTTATTTCAAAGAAAAACAGCGTGGTAGATGTGAAAATTTACCCTGTTAAATCCGCTTCGCAAAACGAAGCGGTGTCCTCCGAAGGAGGGCAATTTAACGGGGTAAAAGCCCAGGATGCCGCTGAAAATACGGTTTTAGGAGCCGTAAAGGGTAGTGGAAATCTTTCACTGTATTTGGATTTAGTATCTTCTGATTCAAAAATCAATGAAGGCGACACGATAGTTACTTCGGGGCTTGAAAGAATTTTCCCGAAAGACTTATTAATTGGAAGTATTATTTCTATAGATAAAAACGACTTAAAACCTTTTCAAACGGCACGCCTCCAATCTTTTTTCGACATTAAAAGTACCGATAACCTTTTTATCATTACAGATTATTTAAAAAGATAACTACTTTGAATTACGAGATGGTTTTTTTGGAAAAAGAATAGCGTATATGTGGCTTAAATATCCAATTATTATAGTACTATTTTTTTTGTTGGCGTTATTGCAAATAAGTTTTTTGCCATACTTTGCCATTACTGGGGTAGTCCCAAACCTCGTTTTTGTCTTATTTTTTATCTTGATTTTTTTTAACCCCAATATCCATAAAAATTCAACCCAGCAAAGTGGGATAAACGAATATTACGAGGCTTTTTTTTACATTATTATTGCCGGAGGCATGCTAGATATATTTTCGGCTTTGAACTTTGGCACATCAATACTCTTTTTGTGCGTCATTTATTTTTTAATTCGAATTATCACTTCCTATTTTTTAAAAATTCCCGCCGAAGAAACGCTCAAAATGCCCGGCGAAATCGGGAAAACAAAAACAGTGCATCTTTTAGTTTATGTTAGCGTTATTTTTTTAATTTCCCTTATTGTTTACGATTTACTGGAATATGTATTTTTGGATTTTCCGCATTTTCCTTCGCGCCCTGTTTTTTTCATCCAGCTATCATACAACTTAGCTTTGGCCATGGTAATGGTTATGATATACCAAGGTATTACTAATCACCCCAAGAAAAAACAACTCACCTTGTTTAGATAAAAATTGTCTCATTTTTATGCCTATTTCTCGCTTGAAAATAAAACAGTCAGAAGGCGATCTTGAAACTCACCATGTTTTTTTAGATACGCTAGCCAATCAAAAAGAACAAGAATTGGGAATTTCAGAAAGGAAATTTGAAGTTCCGCTTTCCAAAAATGCCATCTATTCTTTGTTTTTATTTTTCACCTTATTTTGCGCCGTTTTTTTTACTAAGACTTTTTATCTGCAGATGATTGAAGGAAAGCAATTATATGCCATGAGCGAGAATAATAAGGGTAGGGTTAACCTAACTGCTCCAAAACGGGGCATTATTTACGATAGCAAGGGAGTAAAGCTGGTATTAAACTCGCCGGATTTTAACCTTGTTTGCGATAAAAGGAGTTTTTCAGAATCAAGTCCAGAAACTATCAAGGAAATTGAAACGATGGCTGACATCTTGGGTAAAGAACCATCAGAAATCAGTGATATTATTGCCAATGTCGAAGATTCAAAAATATTAATTTCTGAAAATATTCCACAGGAAACATTGCTCGTATTAGAAGCTAGATTAACAGATTTGCCAAACTGCCAGATAGAAAAAAATACCTTGCGAAATTATGTCATGGGACCGATCTTTTCCCATGTTTTGGGGTATACCGGCAAGCCCAATAAAGAAGAATTAAAAAATACCGCCAGTTTTACCAGTTCCGATAATGTCGGAAAAACCGGACTAGAAAAGTTTTATGATGAATTTTTACGGGGCACGCCTGGTAAAGTTAAAACCGACAGAATCGCTGATGGCCAAGAAAATAATAGCCAAATGATAGCAGAAGAAAAAGCCGGAAATAATTTAGTGCTCAATATTGATGCTAATTTGCAAAAAGTGGTCTACGATGCTTTGGAAAAATCGATTAAAAATATTGGCAGTAAAAAAGGCGCGGCCGTAGCTTTAGATCCTCGCACCGGGGCCGTTTTAGCCTTAGTTTCTTATCCGGCTTATGATGATAATATTTTCAGCCAAAGTATTTTGCAAGCCGATTATGATAAACTGCAAAATGATCCCAGCCAGCCATTTTTTAACCGGGTTGTATCGGCAAAATATTCTACTGGCTCTACCATAAAACCATTTTTGGCATCCGGAGCCTTGCAAGAAAATATTATTTCTCCCACAAAATTAATTAATGATCCGGGCTATATTACCGTGCATAGCCAATACGATCCATCGGTAGTTTACACTTTTGCCGGAGTCGTACCACATGGATTGGTAGATATGAAAAAGGCCATTGCAGTTTCTTCCAATATTTATTTTTATACCGTGGGTGGGGGATACGGCGATCAAAAGGGTCTGGGGCCGGCCAGGATTAAAAAATATCTGGATGCATATGGCTGGGAACAAAAAACCGGCATTGATTTGCCGGGTGAATTTAAAGGTTTTGTCCCAAGCCCCGGCTGGAAAAAAGAAACAAAAAATGAAAGCTGGTGGGACGGTGATACTTACAACCTTTCTATTGGCCAATCTGATTTACAGGTAACTCCATTACAAGTTGCGGTAGCTTACGCCGCTATTGCCAATGGCGGTACGTTATATAAGCCCCAGATTGTGCAAAAAATTGTTGAGGGTTCTGGCCAGGACGCTTCAATTATTCAAGAATTTAAACCAGAAATTACGGGGCAAATTGGCATTGACCAGAAAAATCTGCAGATTGTGCGCGAAGGCATGCGAGATGGAGTACAAAAAGAATACGGTTCTTCTTTTATGTTGCATGATTTACCGATAGCAGTTGCCGGAAAAACCGGAACGGTTCAAACGAATAAAGATGGTATTTTTAACACTTGGTCGGCTAATTTTGCGCCTTATGATAATCCCAGCATTGTTTTTTTGGCAACCATTGAAGGGGTACAGGGTTTGAGGGCGGCCACGCTTCCGGTGGCGCACGATGTGCTTCAATATTATTTCTCTAAGAAGTAATAACGAATTCCCACGAATTGACGAACGAATGAACACGAATCACGAATGTGTCGTCATTGTGAGTGCCGCGCGCCCGCGGGCGCGCGGCCGAAATAATCTATTTATGATTTTTGCAAAAAAAGAGAGCGGGTGACTGCCGCTCTTTGTCTAATAAAGATAGGTAATTTTTGCCTTAATTCGAGGATCATGATATTCGAATCGAAAAAAACCACTACTGAAATCTAATTGATCTCGTAGGCTAGTTGGTTCCATTCCAAACCATTCGGTCATGCCAACTCTTTTCCATAAGAGTCCGGGCACTTCTTTTTCCATCTCTTCTATGGCCTCTGAGTATGTAGAGAATTTTTTTATCTTACCACCTTTTATTTCTAGTTGGTACATTTCTCTCTCCTTTTAGGATTTCGCTCCCAGTTGCGCCTCGTTGATTAACGAGGATGAAAGGTGCTAATCTTTCACAGTTTCTTTTGGATCGGGCGGCGCCTTCTCGTGCAGTTTTTTGCCACACGTAGGGCACATTTTCCACAATTTCCTGGTTTTGCCCGAAATATTGATGCCGAAATAATCTTTGGTTTCTCCCACCTCTGCCAAGGCAGGAAATTCATGTCCATCTGGACAAACTGCAATGCACTTTCTCATGGATCATTCCTATGTTAAGGTACTATTGAGCTAATATTAATCGTTTGATTTTTCGGCGCTGTATTTTTTTGCGCTTGAGTTTTCTACGCCGGAGGGAATATTCTTTTCCCACTAAATTATCAGTGGGCATATTCAACGATTCAAGATACGCCACTGCCCTTAATGTTGCTTCCTCCAAGGTAGGCCCTGGAAAAAATAACGGTGGAATTCCTTTTTCGTGCCGGAATTGAAACAGCTTCATTTTCATCTCCATGGCTGCCTTCCTTGCAGATAGGTTGGGGAATAGAGTCATCTTTTAAACAATATCATTTTAATATATTAATGTCAATAATTGCTGGTGTTATTCAAATTTGGTACAATTTAAATCACATAACACATAACATAGAACATATAACAAAAAAACGTCGTCGTAGTTTTGTTTCATGTTTCATGTTCCATGTTCCATGTCGACAATTGACGAGCTCAAAAAAGTAAGGTTAGAAAAATTAAAATCCCTGCAAGATTCGGGGCTTTTGACATACCCAGCAACGAGCAAGCGAACTCATTCAATAACTGAGGCATTAAAAAGTTTTGACAAGCTTGCGAAGTCAGGTGCAGTCTTGTACCTGACGGGCAGAATTATGGCCTTACGCGGACACGGTGGTGCCACGTTTTTAGATATTAATGACGGAACCGGCAAGATTCAGGGGTTAATTAAAGAAGATAAGCTTGGGCCAAAAGGTTATCAATTTTTTATTGACCATTTTGACATTGGAGATTTTGTAGAAATAAAAGGCATTTTGATAGAAACTAAACGTGGAGAAAAAACCATAGAAGCTTCAGATTACAAAATGCTTTCGAAGTCTCTTTTGCCATTACCCGAAAAATGGCATGGGCTTCAAGACGAAGAAGAAAAACTACGCAAACGTTATTTAGATATTTTATTTAACCCTGAAATAAAAGAAATGATTCAAAAACGTGCGGTTTTTTGGAATTCCATGCGCGAATTTTTGATGGAAAAAGGTTTTTTAGAAGTAGAAACTCCGGTATTAGAAGTTACTACCGGTGGCGCCGATGCCAAACCATTTATTACGCACCATAACGCCTTAGACATAGACGTATTTTTACGTATTTCTACCGGCGAACTGTGGCAAAAAAAGTTAATGGTAGCCGGATTTGAAAAAACATTTGAAATTGGCCGGCAATTTAGAAATGAAGGCATGGACGCCGAGCACCTGCAAGATTACACTCAAATGGAATTTTACTGGGCTTATGCTGATTACAAAATGGGTATGAAATTGGTTGAAGAGCTATATAAATATATTATCAAAAAAACCTTTGGGACACTGAAATTTGACATTAAGGGCTTTAAAGTTGATTTTGGTAAAAAATGGGAAACTTATGATTATCAAACTATTATTAACAAATACGCCAAAATAAATATTTTAGAAGCCAGTTTGCCAGAAATGGAAAAGCAGTTGCAAAAATTAGGCATTACGTATGATAAAAATGGTTTCAATAAAACTCGTGCTATTGATAATTTATGGAAATATTGCCGAAAAAATTTAGTTGGCCCAGGATTTTTGATTAATTTACCATTAGATGTTTCTCCACTAGCAAAAAAAGATGAGAAAAATGAAAAGATAGTGCAACGGTTTCAGGTGATCGTGGCCGGTTCGGAGGTAGGGAATGGATATAGCGAATTAAATGATCCTATTGACCAAGCCGAAAGATTTTCCGAGCAACAAAAATTAAGAGATAAAGGAGATCAAGAAGCTCAAATGTTTGACCACGATTTTGTGGAAGCACTGGAATATGGTATGCCGCCAACCTGCGGATTTGGTATCGGTGGCGAACGTCTATTCGCCTTTTTAATGAATAAATCAGTAAGGGAATGCCAAATTTTTCCGTTGATGAAACCCAAATAGCGATCCTAATATACAAATGACATCCGAATTTACGAATAAAAAAAGAAGAGCGGCCGCGTGGTCGCTCTTTGGCTACATTGAAACCAGTGGTGGTTTCTCGCAATATTCGAAACCGTGATGTATTGCAAACCACTGAAACCTTTCTTTATAGGCCAGCAAATCGTCTGCAGCCAAAGAATGTTCAGCAGTATACCACTCGCCCAAAACAACTTGACCTCGCAAAACTATGGCCGCATAGTTTTTGTTTCGTTCACGATCGGGTTGGTAAAGTACCAGTTTGATGAGAACTTTGTTGTCACTGGACATGATTTCCCCTTAAAAGAGCTTTGGTGATGATTATCTTCTAATAATATAGATTACATGGGATATGTCAACAGTTTCTGGTAGTTTGGTATAATTTTGTAAATTAAAAAAGTAGAGTAAAAAGCAAACGTTTGCAATTTGTTCTACTTTTTATTTTTTGGATTTTTGGTAAAAAAAAGCTCGCGGTATTTCACGCGAGTCTAGTCTAGTAGATTGGCGATTTAGAACTGTTCTTTCACCCAGTCGTAGAATTTGTCGACAGGGAAGTCAAGTTTTTTAGCCAGGCTCTCAATCGAGGGCATGATCGTTTCATCGGTTTCGCCATCCTTATATCTCTTTTCAATTTGGAAAGAGAATGCTGTTAGCATTATCAAAAGTGAAAATTCCTTCGGAGAAATTTTGTATTTTTCCCCGAACTTCTGCAACCCAGTAAGCTTTATTTCCTCTGAAGCTCGAGAAAATTCTTCGGGATTGCTTTTTGCGAGGACTGTGATTTCTTTCAACCTTTCCAAGGAAAAAAGAGCTGGCTTCATAATACTCTCCCATGGTTGTGAAAATGTCTGAATCACTACGTAACCCCATCATAGTATATTATAAATATTTGTCAAGTAGTTGAGACAATTTGTCAATTTTGATACAATCAATTCATAAATCTTAAATCATAATTCATAAATCATGGTTAAGGTAATTGTTTTCGGCACATTCGACGGACTCCACGAAGGGCATAAAAACTTCTTTAAACAAGCTAAGGAATATGGCGACCATCTGGTGGTGGTAGTGGGGCGGGATTCGACGGTAGTAAAAACTAAAGGTAGGTTGCCAAAGTTTAATGAACAAGAACGGTTACAAGTGGTACAAGAATGTAAATTGGTAGATGAGGCAAGACTAGGAAATGAAGCACCGCCAGTCGACCCAACCTCCGCGCAAGGCTTCGGCGGGCAAAGAAAACTAGACCCCTATAAAGTGGTTGAAGAAATAAAACCTGATATTATTTGCCTGGGATACGATCAAACCTTTTTTGCCGATAAATTAACCGAAGAACTGCCAAAAAGGGGATTGGGACATATAAGAATTGAACGATTGCAAGCTTTTGAACCGGAAAAATATAAGTCATCAATCCTAAATAAAAAATAACTCGTAACTTGCAACTCGTAACTAGTAATTACGAGTTACCAGGTACTAGTTACCAGTTACTTAGTTATGCTCGATATAAAATTCATCCGTGAAAATCCGCAAAAAGTAAAAGAGGGTTGTGCTAAAAAAAATGTGAATGTTGATGTGGAGGCACTTTTAGTTTTAGACGTAAAAAAACGCCAAGATCTTACCAATATTGAAAATTTAAAAGCTCAAAAAAATAAACTTGGCAAAGACGATATTGGACAAGCTAAAGCTATTAAAGAGCATATTAAAGCTTTAGAACCTCAATTAGAAGAAACAGAAAAGCAATTAAAAATGTTGCTGCGAAAAATCCCTAATCTTCCGTTTGATGATGTTCCGGTTGGCAAAGATGATTCAGAAAATGTGGTACTAAGAAAAGTAGGGAAGTTGCCCAAGTTTAATTTTCCAGTAAAAGAGCATTTTGAAATTGGGGAAGCCTTAAATATTATAGACATTGAACGAGCCGCGAAAATCGCCGGCGCCCGGTTTTATTTCTTAAAAAATGAAGCAGCTCTGCTGGAAATGGCACTAGTAAACTTTGTGTTTGCCAAATTAGTTAAAAAAGGGTTTACACCGGTAATTCCACCGGTAATGTTAAAACCCGAATTGGCCGCTGCACTAGGCTATATAGAAAACCCAGAAGACGAAAAGGGCGATGAAGAAGGATATTATTTAGAACGTGATAAGTTGTATTTAACCGCCACTTCTGAGCAATCGCTAGGTGCCATGCATGCGGGCGAAGTGTTTGATGAAAAAACCACCAATAAAAAATATGTGGCATTTTCAAGCTGTTTTAGGAGGGAATCTGGCAGTTACGGCAAAGACACTAAGGGAATTTTCCGCGTCCATCAATTTGATAAAATGGAAATGTTTGTTTTTTGCAAACCCGAAGATTCAGAAAAAGAACATAAAAATTTATTGGCCATTGAAGAAGAATTAATGAAAGATTTAGGCCTGCCATATCAGGTTATTAATATTTGCACGGGTGATTTAGGTAAACCCGCAGCCAGAAAGTATGATATAGAAGCCTGGATGCCCGGCCAAAATCGATATCGCGAAACCCATTCAACTTCAAACTGCACGGATTTTCAAGCCCGCGGGCTTGATATTCGCTATAAAAACGCTAAGGGAGAATTACATTTTGTGCACACCTTAAACGGCACGGCTTTTGCTTTGGGCAGAATTATCGTGGCAATTTTGGAAAACAACCAGCAAAAAGATGGCAGCCTAAAGATTCCCAAGGTGTTGCAAAAATATACGGGATTTAAAGTTATAAAGCGATCCGAATAATCCGAATCCCCATCCGAATGCTCCGAATAATGTAATCGTATTAGGATTATTCGGATGCAATTCGTATATTAGGATCGCCATTACATGACCGAAAAAAAAGTTCTAATTCAAGGCATTGAAGTAAATTATAAAGTGTTCGGTGAGCCGACTCCCTTAACGGCAACGCAAATTGTACAGCGAAAGCCGGTACTCGTTTTACATGGCTGGCCTTCCAGTTCTAATAAATGGGAGCAAGTGGCTGATTTACTGGATAAAAAACATATCATGATGATCGTTCCGGATTTGCCGGGATTTGGCCAAACGCCCGAACCAAAAACACCCTGGAACATCAATAATTACGTTGAATTTATCAATGAATTTTCCAGCACCGTTGTTGATTTGCAAAAAGGCTTTTATTTGCTCGGCCATTCATTTGGCGGGGCTGTAGCGGTTAAATTTGCCGTAAAATACAACCAGAAAGTAGAAAAATTATTTCTGGTTTCAGCGGCCGCCGTAAGAAAAAAGACCCTAGTCAAAAAGGTCATATACAAAACTTCAAAAATCGGAAAGCTATTTTCTTGGTTGCCCGGATACCAACTTTTCAGGAAAGCTTTTTATAAATTCATTTTAAAAAAGAGTGATTATTTATATCAAAAAGGCGTCATGCGCGAAAGTTATTTAAAAGTAATTTCTGACGACCTGTCTTTTTATGTATCTAGCTTAAAAGTGCCAACGATTATTATTTGGGGAGATAAAGATGTGTCTACATCAGTTGAGGAAGCGCGCTTAATCCATGAAAAAATTTTCCATTCAAAACTCATTGTTATTCCAGGCGCCGGACATTCATTGGAATTAGAAGTTCCGGAAACATTAACCCAAAAAATAGTAGAAAATTTATAAAAGCAACCCCAATCTACAAATTGCATCCAAATAATCCTAATACGATTACGTCATTTAGAGCATTTGGATGGGGATTCGGAGCATTCGGACCGCCATGATTAGTATTATTGACGTCATAATTTTTCTATGGTTTGTAAGAACAATTAAGTTTGTTCTTTTTTGGATTTACCTTTGGCAGCTTAAAGAATACCACATTGGCCGGTTTATTGATCACTTTAGAACCCATAAAGGCAGAAAACTATTTTTAAATCTATTATTAGCAGTTAAAATAATGCTTTTGCCATTATTGCTCCTGCGCGCGGGTTTTGCCTGGATTTTATTATTAATATACCTGTATGAATCGCTCTTATTTGGTTTTGGGATTTTTAAAAATAGTGTTAAAAAACCAAGATTTACTTTTAAAACAGCGTTACTAAGTTTATTA